>DASWIU010000026.1:0-8600 GCA_036397515.1 Desulfurivibrionaceae bacterium
TTGATCCCCTGACCAGGGTGGAAGGGCATCTCAAGTTCGAGACCCGGATCGAGAACGGGGTGGTTGCCTCGGCCCGGACTTCGGGCATGCTCTTTCGCGGCATTGAAAAAGCGCTCATCGGCTATGATCCCCGCACCGCCTTGCAGTTGACCCAACGAGTCTGCGGCGTCTGCCCGTATGCCCACGCGGAGGCGTCGGCCCTGGCTCTGGAAAACGCCATGGGCATCCGCCCCAATGCCAATGGGCAACTGCTCCGCAACCTCATTGTCGGCGCGTATCAGGTGCAGGATTGCCTGTTTCATTTTTACCAGTTGAGCGCTCTCGATTTCATCGACGTCACCGCGGTGCTGGAGTATCGGGGCGCGGACCCCGGCTTGACCGCGATGCGCGATTGGGTGCGCAACGAAACCCGCTCCCAACGGATATTTCCCGCCGCCCCCTTTCTCCCCCGGTATAAGGGTGATTTCCTCAAGGATAGGGAAGCCAACCTCTCGGCGGTGCACAATTATCTGGAATCCTTTGCCGTCATGGCCGACCTGCACAAGATGGTGGCCCTGTTCGGCGGCAAATCCCCCCACCCCGTGGCCATTGAGGCCGGCGGGGTTACGACCCGGCCGACCATCGGCAATCTCGCCCAATACCGCACCCTGCTCAATCGGGTCGAGCGCTTTGTCCATTCCTGCTACCGGGAAGATATCCTGGCGGTGAGTAAGGCTTTTCCGGGCTATTTCAAGGAAGGACGCGGCTACGGCAATTTCCTCTCGTTCCCCTATTTCCCAGACTCTGCCGGCAAAAACCATTTCTTTGCCGGAGGCGCGACCATCGGGGGCAAGCACACCGCCCTTGACCTCAATGCCATTACCGAAGACCACACCTACAGTTATTACAAAAACAAATCCGGCGAGGGGATCAGGCCCCTGGGGGCAAATAGGCTTGAACCCCTGGACTGGCAAGAGTTCCAGCGCGAGGAACAGCGGGAAGACGGAAAATACAGCTGGAGCCGCGCCCCCCGCTACGGCGGCAAGGTCATGGAAACCGGGGCTGCGGCGCGGGTGGTGAACACCTACCACGCAGGCCGCAATCCCGCCCTGCGCAAGCTGGTGGACCGACTCAACCGGGATCTCGGTATCACGCTGAAAGACTACAATTCGGTGCTGGGCCGCCATTTGAGCCGGTATATCACGGTCTCGCTCTTAATCTCCCGGCTCAAGGAGCAGGTGGAGCAGGTCCAGCCGGGGGTGCTCGGTTTCAGCGAAAAGGAAATACCCCGCAACGTAAAAGGCATCGGGATCACCGAGGCTTCGCGCGGCGCCCTCGGCCACTGGGTGGAGATCGACAATAAGGGGTTGATCAAAAACTATGAAATGGTGATGCCCACCACCTGGAACATGGGCCCGCGAGACGCCACCGGGCAGCCGGGCGCAGTGGAACAGATGCTGATCGGCACCCGGATCGTGGACCCGGCCAATCCCCTGGAATTGGCCCGCATTGTCCGTTCCGCCGATCCTTGCGTTGCTTGCTCGGTGCATTAAACAGTACGGAACAAATAAAGTCCCCTCGCCCCTTGCGGGAGAGGGCTAGGGTGAGGGGGAAGGTGCATGAGGTGATGCTGTTGGCGAGTTCACTCACCCCCCAACCCCCTCCCGTCAAGGGCGGGGGAGTTATTGTAAAACTCTACGCTGGTACTGCTGACTGAAAATGACAATGACCTTGGATCGACGGAAATTCCTGCAAAGAATCTACCAGGTTGTGCTCGCGGCCGGGGCCGCGCCGCTGCTCTCCTTCGACGAGTTGCTGGCCGCCGAGGCCAACCCCTCGTCCGCCGGCTGGTCGCGGCCCAATCTGGTCTGGCTGCAGGGGGCGTCCTGTTCCGGCTGCTCCACCTCGTTTCTCAATGTCGAGCAGATAACCATCCTGGATTTTCTCACCTATTTCAGCCGGGTGCTGTACCATCCCAATCTCTCTTCCGCCACCGGGACTCAGGTGCCGCAGATCCTCAACAAGCTGGCCGCTACTAACAAGCCGTACATCCTGGTCATGGAGGGCGCCATCCCCGTTGGCATGCCGCACGCCTGCATGATGGCCCATAAACCCATCAGCGAATGGGTAAGTATGCTGGCGGCGAAAGCCTCCGCTTGTATCGCCGTCGGTACCTGTGCCGCCTCGGGCGGGGTGGCGAAAATGGCCGGCACCCTCACCGGCGCCGCATCCCTGGATGATTTTCTCAAGCAGCGGGGGATCAAAACCCCAACGGTCAATCTACCCGCTTGCCCCATGCACCCGGAGCACCTGGTCTACACCCTGCTCCATCTCATCAAGGGCAAAAGCCTGCCGGAGCTGGACGATGCGCGGCGGCCGCGGCAGTTCTTCACCCATTCGGTCCATGAGCGCTGCCCCCGCTACCCCGCCTTTCAGGCCCGGGATTTCGCCCTCCGCATCGGCGAGGAAGGGTGCCTGCTGGAGTTGGGCTGCCAGGGGCCGGTGACCTACAACGATTGCGTCGCCATCGGCTACAACGGCAACACCAACAACTGCGTCCGGGCCGGGCACCCCTGCATCGGCTGCGCCGGCGAGCTTTTCCCCCGTGTCCGGCTCTATCACACCCACGATGATCCCGCGCCTGCGCCAGGGGTCATTGTGAAAAAATCATAGGATGAGGCCGGAGATGGAAAAACCGAAACCGGGCAACCGGGAGCCCAACCCCGACCGGGTGGTGCCGCGCTTTCTCCTGATCGCCTTCTCCTGCCTGTTGCTGATCTCGGTGGTGGCCGGAGTCATCTTTTATTACTACCAGAAGCAGATGATGAACCGCACCATCCGCGAGCAGGGCCGCGGCATCCTCTCCAGCTATGTCTCCCAGACCCGCGATTCCATCGAAAAGGGCCAGCGCAAGACCTTCCAGCTGGTGATGGACAACATCGCCCAGCTGAAAGGGGTAACCGCCACCACCCTCTATCCCCGCGAGGGGTTGATGAACTACCGTTCCGGCACGGTGACCGTGGGGCTGCCCTTTGTCCATAGTCAGCCAGCCGGGTTTGTCAGCGCCAACCTCGCCCTGTACGAAAAAACCAGGGGGATGTTCCTGCGCAAGGACTGGCATCTTGCCGGTCGTTTCGATTCCGCCGCCGGCCAGATCCACCTGGCCAAGGTACAGGACAAAGATTGCGCTGAGTGCCATTACGTTTTGGATAAAAATCTCCGCTTTAACAATCAGAACCGGGCCGAGGTGCTCGACGCCCGCGAGGCCCATTTTTACGAACGCATCCCGGTGGAGGATAAGTGCACCGTCTGCCATACCTACTGGCAGACCGGAGAGACCGCCGGGGTGCTGGGGGTGACCATCGACAAAGCCGCCTTCCTGCGGCAGACCGCGGACAGCACCCGGCAACTGATTTACATCCTGCTGGCCAATGCCACGGTGGTGCTGCTGGTCACCTATCTCATCGCCACCATGTACCGGCGCATCCTCATCACCCGGCGCCAGCTGGCCGACAAGAGCGATCGCCTGTCCGGGCTGCTCAACAACTCGGGCCAAGGCTTTCTTTCCTTTGGCCCGGATCTGGCGGTGGAACCGGAATACAGCCGGGAATGCGTGACCTTTTTCGGCAAGGAGGTGGCCGGTGAATCCGTGGCCGCCCTGCTCTTTCCCGAGGATGAGGAGGAACGAACCCGTTTCGGTAGCAATATCGAACGAATCGTCCAGACCGCCGACGAATTTCAGCGCGACATCCTTCTCTCGCTGATGCCCAAGGAGCTGTTTCTCCACGACCGTTACCTGAATATCGCCTACCACTTGCTGGACGCCGGGCGGCTGATGCTGATCATCACCGATATCACCGAGCAGCGCCGCCTTGAGGCCCGGGTGGCGGAAGAGCAGACCCGCCTGCGCTTCATCGTGGCCGCGGCCACCGAATCGGCCGAGCTGTTCGAGGTGCTTGACGATTACCAAAACTTCAGCAAAAATACGCTGCCCCGGCTGCTGGCCGCCCCGGATGAAGAACTGGCCGGTGGCCTGGCCGAAATTTACCGCCAGGTGCATACCTTCAAGGGGCTTTTCGGCCAACTGGAGTTCTTCCACCTGCCGCGCTGTCTCCATCAATACGAATCCGCCCTCAACCGGCTGCGCCGCGACCTGGCCAAGCAGCAGCCGGACCGGACCGTGCTGGAAAAAGAACAGGCTCTGGCCGATCAGGCCCTGGCGCAGGAACTGGCCGTGCTCCAAGAAACCCTGGGCGACTCCTTCTTTGCCCGGCGAGGCCATCTCTCCCTGACCCCCGAGCAGACCGAGATGCTGGAGCGTCTGGCCGACCGGCTCTTGCAGGCCAATGGGCCGGCCCTGGATTCCGAAGAGACCAGGGAGATGCTGCGCCGGGTCAAACAGTTACGCTATGTCTCCTTCGGCGACCTGCTCTCGGGACATGCCAAGGCGGCGGGGCGACTGGCCGAGCGGCTGGAAAAGGAGCTGGCTCCGGTCGAGGTGGAGGACAGCGGCGTACGGGTCGCCCCGGAGATTTACAGCCCCTTTACCAAATCGCTGATCCATCTCTTCCGCAACGCCGTGGATCACGGCCTCGAGGGGCCGGAGGAACGGCTGGAGCGGGGCAAGGAGGAAGAGGGCCACCTCCGTTGCCGTACATTCATGGATGATGACCGGATCATGGTCGAGATCGACGACGACGGCCGCGGCCTTGATCTTGAGGCGATCCGGCGCAAGGCTGTCGCTTTAGGCCTTTTCACCCCGGAACAGGGTGCCGCTCTGGATGAGGGTGCGCTGCGGCTGCTGATCTTTGCCGATGAGTTCTCCACCAAGGAGGAAGTAAGCGAGCTGTCCGGCCGCGGCGTGGGGTTGGCGGCGGTCCGCATGGAAACGGAAAGGCTGGGCGGCAGGATTGAGGTGGACTCGATCCTCGGTCAGGGAACCAGGTTCAGATTCATCCTGCCGTATCTTGAATCAAATTAGTTGGGTTGGGAAATAGGCTGAGGGCTGAAGGTTTTCAGGGGAAATAATGACACGCTCCATGATTTCAGTATACTTCAGCCTTCGACCTGCTCACCTGAAAGACTTTTTAATCACCATACGGCCAAGGAGAAAAAGCAATGAACACCGCCCAAGATGACAGACACAGCCGGTTGGTCCAGGCCATCGGAGACCGGACCGTGGGCTATCTGAGAAATGAGCTGAAGATCCCGGTGCAGATAACCACGGTGCACATGCGGGATGTCAAGCGCATGCAATTACAGCATCTGACCTCGATTCTGTCGGTGGAGGCGGACATCCGCATGCTCATCGCCTTCAGTTTCGACCGGGAGCTGACGGAGCGGGTTTTTATTGCCAGCACCGAAGGATTGGAGATCGCGGACGATGAACAAGAAATGATGCGGGAGGAAACCGTGGCCGAGCTGATCAACATTATCGTCGGCAATGCCATGGGTGATTTGGCCTCCGAGGGCACGATCATTCCCATCTCCCCACCCATCATTATCAGCGAAGCCAAAAATATTACCCGCAACAAGGGGGCAACCTTTTACACCTTGGATATCGTTACCGAGAGCGGCAGGTTGAGCATTCATTTCATCGGCCCCAAGGAACTTTTTGATCTGAGCCTCAATTATGTGGAGAAAATATAATGAGTAAAACGAACATCATGGTGGTGGACGATTCGGCCCTGACCGCAAAACGGTTGGTGGTCATGCTGGAACAGCTTGGCTACGAGGTCGGCAAAGTCTGCAAAACCGGCCTGGAGGCGGTTGAAACCATCGAATATATGACCAACAAAGGCCTCTCCATCCCGGATCTTATCACCATGGACATTACCATGCCGGACATGGACGGCATTGCCGCGACCCGCCAGATTCTTGCCATGCAAAAGCAGGCCCTGATCATCATGGTGACTTCCCACGGCCAGGAACAGATGGTGATTGAAGCCATCGGCGCCGGGGCCAAGGGGTATGTGCTCAAGCCGATCAACATTGATAAGTTGCGGGACAGCATCAAGACTGTGTTGAGCCGTTATGGTCAAAGCTAATTTCTTTAAGGTATCCCCCCGCTTTGCCTGGGGACTTATAATGAGTAGCATTTTTTATCCCCCACTTTAACAAAGGGGGGCGAGGGGGGATTTTCGGACCTGGCTGTACGATTCCGGCGTTTTTAAATCCCCCCTCAATCCCCCTTTGTCAAAGTGGGAAGCAAAGAGTGCGGTCGCTTTGAATGGCTGTTTTGCCGGCATCTTGCCGGCAGGAGCGGCTTCAGCCGCGATAATCCTTACGATATTTAAACACCGAAACAATTAACACGGGGAGCATCCCGCTTTTTTTGAACAAGGAGAAAACAATGAAAAAATACGGAAAAAAACTGTTTCTTGGCGGGTTGTTCATGGCCTGCCTGCTTCTGGCCGGAGGGCTATCAGCGCAGGAAAAACCAGAGCCTACGGCCAATCCCAAGGTATTTTTTGATATCACCATCGGCGATGCAAAAGCCGGGCGGATCGTGATGGAGCTGTTTGCCGATGTGGTGCCGAAAACAGCGGAGAATTTCCGGCAGCTGGCCACCCATGAAAAAGGCTTCGGGTTCAAGGGCAGCATCTTCCACCGCATTATCCCCGAATTCATGCTCCAGGGCGGCGATATCACCAATGCAGACGGCACCGGCGGCAAATCCATCTATGGCCGCACCTTTGCCGATGAGAATTTCATCCGCAAGCACCTGGTGCCGGGCACACTGTCCATGGCCAATGCCGGACCGAACACCAACGGCTCCCAGTTTTTCATCACCACCGTCAAAACGCCCTGGCTCGACGGCAAGCATGTGGTCTTCGGCAAGGTGATTGAAGGCCTCGAAGTGGTAAAGAGAATCGAAGAGATGGGGTCGCGCAGCGGCCGGCCGCGAACAAAGGTGATGATCGTAAACAGTGGTCAACTGGAACAATAAGCTCTTCCCGCTTTCCGTGCTGCCCATAAAAAGGAGACGAATATGAATCCGCGCCTGCTGCTTCTGTTGACTGTTTTCCTTGTTGCTCTTCCTTGCACCGTCGGAGCCAGCGAGGTGCGGCTCAAAAAAGGAGAGGTCTACCGCGACCAGGATCTTACCGTGATCTGCGAAGGGGGCCAGGCCAAGGTTTCCAGCCTGGCCGGGACTTCCGGCCAGGCCATTGCCGTGCGGGAGTGTCAGCAATGGGACGATTTTGATAAAAAATGTCTCTTTGAAAAAATCACCTACAGTTATGGCGATCTGGAATGTGTCGAAGAATGCCAGCATTGGGATTCGTTCAGCAACACCTGCGACTACCAGAGCAAATGCACCTTTTATCCCCGCCAGAGGGCCTTTGTCCTCAGAACCTGCGATGAATTCGATGACTACAGTCGCAAGTGCCTCAAGTTCCGGGAGGAAAAAATCGGCGAAGGCAGATAGGTGCCATGAAGGTGATACTCGTCCTCCATTTCCAGGACTGATACTAGGAATGCTCCAGGCAAAAGGCCGGACATATCGGAACAATCGGGAGCAGGTCTTGAAATATAAGTCGCACAGATGGAAACTGGAGATATTATGGCTGACAAAGTAGTTATTGTTGATGAAATACCAGAAAATGCCTTAATCAAGCGGACTATAGAGAAAAAGTTCAAACAGGAGTGCGAAATCATCCCTTATCTTGTTAAGGGACTGAATATTTTAAGATCCACAAGATATTTGTTGATAATAATTAATGAAAGTCTCTCTGTTCAAGACACGCTTCAAACCATTGCAAAAAAACAAAATTTTATTTTGAATGGGATAAAATTCATCAGAACTGATTCCGCAAATCAAACAACGCCAATTATTATAACCTATAATAGCTTGAGTTGCCCAAGCCCCCTCGAAAGCAGTAGTTATCTGGAAGGCCTTGATGACTACCTGCATGAAGGGGCAAGTATGTGTCTGTCTCTTCAAGATAATTTTAATCAGAAACTAATTCGCTCATTAAATAACTATTTGTGACCCTCCCGTATTTATTCCAGCCCCTACCCTCCCCCCACTGGACAAGCATTCTTTAAACTGCCGCAGCAAGGGCCTGATTCAAATCCGCGATGATGTCGTCCAGATGCTCGATGCCCACGGAGAGCCGGATGAAATCCGGGGAGACCCCGGCGGCCAGCTGTTCTTCGGGGCTCAGTTGGGAATGGGTGGTGGAGGCCGGATGGATCGCCAGGCTTTTGGCATCGCCGATGTTGGCCAGATGGCTGAACAGGCCGAGATGGTCGATGAAACGGCGGCCCGCTTCCCGGCCCCCCTTGATGCCAAAACCCACCAAGGCGCCGAAGCCGCCGTGCAGGTAAGTGCTTGCCAGCCGGTGGCTGGGGTGTTTGGCAAGGCCAGGATAGAGAACCCAGTCCACCCCGGGGTGGCCGCTGAGAAATTCCGCCACGGCCATGGCGTTGGCGCAGTGCCGTTCCATGCGCAGGGTCAGGGTTTCGATCCCCTGGAGAATCAGGAAGCTGTTGAAGGGGGAAAGACAGGCGCCCAGATCCCGCAGCAGGATGGTGCGGGCCCGGATGATGTAGGCGGCCGCTCCCACCGCCTCGCTCCAGACCACGCCGCCGTAGGAAGGGTCCGGCTCGGTGAACAT
>DASWIU010000027.1:0-2136 GCA_036397515.1 Desulfurivibrionaceae bacterium
GCCTCGGCGGCATTGCGGGCAAGCTTGAGGGAATCCCCGGTCAGGTCGGCGAACTGAAAGGTCGCCTCCTGCTGGTAATGATGCCCCAAAATCAAAAGATTGCCGCCCAGCTCTTTCTTGCGGGCGGCAATCCTTTGGCAGAGTATTTCTTCTTTTTCCTGCAGGTATTCCGAGCCAAGCTCAACCTGCTGCAACACGGTCATCGGTCTGTCCTTCACTCCCAGCTAGATTGTATTTAACGCAAAGGCGCAAAGACATGAACTCTCCAGCTATCTTTGCGCCCTTTGCGATTCTGCCTTCGTTTTTTCTTTATTTAACCAGCTTTACCCAGGCAGCGGTCGGCCCCTTGTCCCCTTCGCCCTCGCCGAAACGAACCTCGTCGCCTTCGGCCAGCTGGGCCATGGTCACATCCTTGAGGGCGTTCTCATGAAAATACACCTCCTGGCCGTCCGGGGTCATGAGAAAACCGTAGGACTCGTAGGGGAACAGACTTTTTATGGTGCCCATGGCCGGGCCGGCAGCCGCAGCCTCCGATTCCTTCCCGTTCTGCCGCCGCTTGCGCTGCAGCTCCTTCAACTGAAGGCCCAGGGTGTCGAACGCCTCGACCAAGAGGGGCCGCACCGTCTCCCCTTTTCTTTTTACAACCACGGTGTCATTGGGAACGGAAGCAACCACGCGAACCTCATGTCCGCCCGTTTTATGCCCGGCGGTCTCCTCAATGGAGACGCGGAGATGATGAACAAGCCCGGGATGGTGGCGATCAAGGCGCCCTTTCTCCTCTTCGATTTTGTCCTGCCAAGCCTTGCGAATTTCCAGGTTACGTCCTTCAACTTGTAGTTCCATGCAGTTCCTCCATCACAAGTGATTAAATTGCCGCCCGCATGGGGCAGCCGACTGGAGAGCTTTCGACTGCATTCTACCACGATGGAGGGCAAAAAACAGCTTCTCTTCGTGGGGAATGCAAGAAAAAAACCGGTGCCGGAAAGTCGAGGTAGGCCACAGCTCCGCCCTATTTTTCAGCCCGCTCCGGCAGCTCCTTGATATGCACATCCCGCTGCGGAAAGGGGATGGCGATGGAGTGTGCGGCAAAGGCCGTGTAGATGCCCTTCAACAGATTGTGGATCTCCAATCCCTTGAACCGGGGCTCCGCAACCCAGCAGAGCAGCTCGAAATCAACCGACGATGCCCCGAAACCGCGCAGCCGCACCCTGGCCTCGGGTTCCATGACCACGGCGGGATTTGCGGCGGCCACCGCGAGCAGCACCGCCTCAACCTGCTCCAGGTCGCTGCCGTAGGCGACCCCCACCGGCACCCTGATCCGAAAACGGGGGATGGGCGCGCTCTCGTTGATGATCTTGCTGTTGGCCAGAATGGAGTTGGGGATGGTGATCAGCACATCGTCCCGGGTCATGATCCGGGTGGAGCGCACCCCGATCTCCACCACCTCGCCCCGCTGGGCATTGTCGATAATGATGTAGTCGCCCACCTTGAAGGTTTTGTCGGCAAAGATGCTGATTCCGCCGAAGAAATTGGCCAGACTGTCCTTGGCGGCCAAGGCCACGGCGATACCGGCGATGCCGGCGGAGGCGAAGATTGGGGCCAGGTTGACATTCCAGATGGACAGCAGCCAGATCAGGGCGGAAACGACAATGATCACCCGGACCACGTTTTTGAGCAGGAGAAAAAGATCAGCCCCGATCTTGCCGCGCTCGGAAATACTTTTCAGATAATGCTCCCCCACCACCACAAAGAGACGCAACGCGGCCAGGGTCCAAACGATGAGGGCAATGCTTTGCGCCAAGGCAGGGACAAATTTCTCCCAGGGCGGGACAAGGCCCGGCTCCATGGTCACGGCATGGAGCACCCCGAAAAAGAAGGCACTGAAAACAATGGGGAAGTGGAGGATGCCGATGACCTTGTCATCGAGTTCGCTGGTGGTATAGACGGCGGCCAGCCGTTTGAGGATGCGGTTGACAAAAATATCCACCGCCTTGGCCAGCACGGCATAAATCGCCACCACCATAAGCCGCTGCACGATGGGCATCCGGGAAAGGTCTTGGAGAAAAGGGGAAAGTTCCATGTATTCACTCACTGTTTATAGACGTATTATTCAAAAAAAATCCAGCTACCATTACC
>DASWIU010000028.1:0-6248 GCA_036397515.1 Desulfurivibrionaceae bacterium
GGTATAATGGGGCGGTAGCGCCTCCGGCAGCTGGTGCCAGAGATAATCCCTGATCTCCTTGGACGGCTCCGCGGCAAGAGAGGGCGGTAGCAGCCGCTGCCCGCTCACCAGCCAGTCAAACCGGAGCAGCTCGCAAAACAGCTCCCGATCCGACCGCGTCCGGGCAAGCTCCACCAGCATCCTGTTCATGAGCTCCTGGGTTTTCGCGCAGGCGAAAAAATCCGTGGCCTGGCAGATGGCGAGCAGTTGCGCAAAAAAACCGAAGGGCTCTTCTCCATTTTTCCTGATATAATCCAAGGTGTTACGGAAAAACCGGTTGTTGTAAATGGCCTCCAGGCACTCGCCCAGCCAGAACAACCGGCGCAGGTCCGCATGGTCCAGCCAGCGGGTGGCCAGCACCGAATAGGGCGGCGCGCTTGAGCTGACCAGGCCGAACTCCTCCGCACCCCGGCTGATCGGCGTGCCGGGCAGGACCTTCAATAACCCCATCTGGAGATGGTGGGGCGCCATGGCAAAGGCCTGGTTCAGCGAGGTGCGGAAGGTGGCCTCGGTTTCGCAGGGCAGCCCGAGAATCAGATCCAGATGCAGGTGGATGTTGCCCAAGGCCACCAACCGGCCGATGTTTTCCTGGGCCCTGGCCAAATCCATCCTCCGGTTTACCGCCTCCAGGGTGGCCGGATTGGTGGACTGCAAGCCGATTTCAAACTGGAAGCGGCCTAGGGGAACCTGGGTCAGGAAGGAAAGCATCTCTTCAGTGAACAGATCCGGGGCGATCTCGAAATGAAAAAGGGTCTCCCCGGGCTGGGCAAGGAGCCAGCGCCAGATGGCCAGGGCGCGCTCGGGCAGGGCGTTGAAGGTCCGGTCCACAAAGCGGATGATCTTTGGCTTATGGGCCAGGATTTGCGCCAGCTCCCGTTCCACCTCGCCCAGCTCCCGGTAGCGCACCCCCTGCCCCACCGAGGAGAGACAGTAACTGCAGGAAAACGGGCAGCCCCGGGAGGATTCATAGTAGATGTTGCGGTTGGCAAGATGGGGTGCGAAATCGGCTTCCCTATACGGCATGGCAAACGGGGGGGCAGAAGCAGCAAGGTACTCGGCCTGAAGCGTACCGGCGGCCAGATCGCGGAAAAAATCATCCCCCAGCCCCTCCACCTCGCCCCGGACCACGGTACAGCCCGCGGGCAGGTTGTGGGTCGCCATGAAGGTTGCCTCCGGTCCGCCCAGGATAATCGGCACCTCGGGCAGAATCCGCCACAGGTCCGCAACCAGCCGCATGGTGTACTCGACGTTCCAGATAGACACGGAAAAGCAGATGGCCTCGGGCTGGTCGCCGGTGATCCGGACCAGGGTCTGGTAATAGGGATCGTTGATGGTGAACTGGTGCAGGACCAGGCGACTTTCCGGCAAGGCCCGCGCCAAGGCGTTGCGCACATGGAACAGCGCCGGGCAGGAATGGGAGTAGCGGGCATTGAGGGTGATCAGGCTGATTTGCATTGTTTAACCTGCGGGAAACGGGTACATATTTGTTTTTAACGCAGAGGCGCAAAGACGCAGAAAAGCATCGACTCCGAAGGTACACCATTTGATTTTTAAAACAATTCTATTTGCGTCTTTGCGCCTCTGCGTTAATTTTTCATTTTTAACCCTTGCCTTTTGATTGCCCATCATGCTCCCCTACCCTGAGATCGACCCCGTCCTCCTGCACCTCGGCCCCCTCCAGGTCCGCTGGTACGGCCTCATGTATGTCCTGGGCTTTGTCGCCTCCTATCTGCTGGTCCGCCACCAGATCCGGCGCTACAACCTTCCCCTGTTGGCCAAACATTTTGAAAATCTCAATCTGGTGCTGATCATCAGCCTGGTGCTGGGCGCCCGCTTGGGCTACGTCCTGTTCTACAACCCGAGCTATTATCTGGCAAACCCCCAGGATATCCTGGCCACCTGGCAGGGCGGCATGTCCTTCCACGGAGCGCTGATCGGCATGCTGATCGGCGGCCTCATCTTCTGCCGGGTCAGCGGCCTGCCTTTCTGGCAGAGCGCGGATGTCTACATCATCACCACCCCCATCGGCCTGGGTCTGGGCCGCATCGGCAACTTCATCAACGGCGAACTCTACGGCCGGATGAGCGACGCCCCTTGGGCCATGGTTTTTCCCACGGGCGGACCGATCCCGCGCCACCCCTCCCAGCTTTACGAGGCGTTCCTCGAAGGGGTGGTGCTCTTCTCCCTGCTCTGGCTGCTGAAAAACCGCTACTGGCAACAGCGCTGGCCCAGCGGTTCGCTCCTGGCCCTGTTTCTCCTGTTCTACGGAATCTTCCGCACCGTGGTCGAGCTGTTCCGCCAGCCCGACGCCCAGCTCGGCTTCTTGTTCAATGTGCTGACCATGGGCCAGCTGTTGAGCAGCCTGATGATCGGCACCGCCTTGTTCATCCTGTTTGTGAGGCGAAAAAGCGGGGGGTCGGCCTGATCTCTTGACGCATAATCTGTAGACGTTTAGGAGCCTTTACGGAACACCCATCGCCGCGGCGACATGCGTTGTTACGGCTCCTTATGCCGTTCTTGCCGTTTAAAAGTAGATGAAAATTTTACGGCAACGGCTTACAGTGCTCGGGAGACAAAAAACAACGGTTGGCGCGTTCACCTCCAGAATGCACTTTCGCCGCTTGTTACAGCCCCTCGGCCAAAGACCATGACCAGAAATCAGCCAGACGCGAGGCGTGCCCCCGAATCCAGACACCGGTTGCACGGACTCTTTTCCTTCCTTCTTCTCCTGTGTATAACCATGACCCCCACCTATGTCGAAGCCATTGAAATCGCCCCGCACCTGCACAAAAACAAGCTCGCCAACGGCCTGACCGTTCTGGTCAAGGAGACCCCCGGCACCAAGGTGGCCACGGTCCAGCTCTGGGTCAAGGCGGGGAGCATCTACGAGGAGAAGCATGAGGCGGGCATCACCCATCTCATCGAGCACATGATCTTCAAGGGCACGCCCACCCGGGCGCCCGGCGAGGTGGCCGGGGCCATCGAGGCGGTGGGCGGCCAGATCAATGCCTACACCTCCTACGAATACACGGTCTACCACGCCACCCTCTCCTCCCGGAACTGGGGGGATGCCATGGAGGTGCTCACCGATGCGGTGCTGCACTCGAATTTCGACGCCGGGGAGCTGGAGCGGGAAAAAAAGGTGGTGCTGGAAGAGATCCGCATGCGCAAGGACCGGGCCAATGTCGCCCTGTTCCAGGAACTCATGGCCCAGGCCTATACGGTGCATCCCTACCGGCTGCCCGTCAGCGGCACGGCGGAGAGCGTGACCGCCATCAGCCGCGACGACATCCTCCGCTACATGAAAAACCATTATCACCCCGGCAACTTCACCGTGGTGGTGGTGGGCGATGTCCGGGTCCAGCAGGTGGTGGACACGGTGAACACCCTGATGGCGGGCTTGCCCAAAAGCGACGCCCAGCCGCCCATCATCCCCAAGGAACCGGCCCAGAAGGCTACCCGCCTCTTCGCCCTGAGCGAGGACGTCAACCAGACCCAGCTGGCCCTGGCCTTTCCCGGCTCCGCCTTCAAGGGGCAGGATGCGGCCATTCTCGATGTGATGACCAGCATCCTGGCCAGCGGGGAGACCTCCCGCCTCTACACCAAGCTGCGCAACGACAAGGGGCTGGTCTACCGCATCGACGGCTCGGCCTTTACCCCCCGCGATCCGGGTCTGCTGGAGTTCACCGCCACCCTGGACGCGGACAAGCTGGTGCCGGCCCTGGAAGAGACGCTCACCGAGATCTTTACCCTGAAACACTCCAAGGTGAGCGACGAGGAGCTTGACCGGGCCAAACGCAACCTGGAGAGTGATTTCATCTTCAACCTGGAGCGGGCCGAGGGCCAGGCCAGGGTCTTGGGCTCCTTCGAGTTCCTGACCGGAGATCCGCGCGAGGACAAATATCTGGAGCGGGTCCGGGCGGTGAGCAAGGAGGATATCCAGCGGGTGGCCGCCTTCTACCTCAAGGGCGAGCAGCTCACCGTGGGCACCATTGCCCCGGTCGGCACCGCTCTGGCCCTGGATCAGGCGCAACTGGCCAAGACTATTGCCAAAGCCGAGGCAACAGCCAAGCTGGGCCAGCCCGCCTCCCAGGTGGACGACGCCTTTCTCACCGGGGTCCACCGCTTTCAGCTTCAAAACGGCATCCGGCTCCTGGTCCGGGAAAATCATGACGTGCCCACGGTTTCCATCCGGGCCGTCCTGCCCGGCGGGCTGCGCAGCGAAACCGAGAGCACCAACGGCGGTTTCGCCTTTATCAGCGAACTCGTGGCCAAGGGCACCGAGCAGCTGAGCGCGGAAGAGCTGGCAAAAAAGGTGGCCAACATGGCCGGATCGCTCGGCGGCTTCAACGGCAAGAACACCTTCGGGATCAAGGGCGATTTTCTCTCCCGCTTTACCAACGAGGGGCTGACTCTGGTCCGGGATCTGCTCCTCACCCCGGCCTTCGCTCCGGCAGAGGCCGAGAAGATCCGGCCCGAGCTGCTCTCCCAGCTCAAGAATCAGGAAGACTCCCTGCCCAGCCTGGCCTTCAAGGAGTTCAACAAACGGCTGTTCATGGGCCATCCCTATGGCCTCAACACCGTAGGCGACGAGACCGTCATCCGCAACATCACCGTGGTCGAGCTGAAACAATTGTACGAGGAGCATGCCCGGCCCGAGGCCCTGGTTATCGCGGTGGCCGGCGATGTGGATGCGGAAAAGGTCCGGGATACGGTGGAGCAGCTTTTTTCCGCCTGGCAGAAGCCGGCCACGGAAAAAACACAGGCAGGGGAAAACGCCCTGCCCCCCGATGTGCCCTTCGGCCCGGATGTGGTCAGCATCGTCCGGGACAAACAGCAGGTGCATATCATCATCGGCTTTGTCGGCACCACCCTGAACAGTGAAGACCGCTACGGCCTCGAGGTGCTGGACACCGCCCTTTCCGGCCAGAGCGGCCGGTTGTTCACCGAGCTGCGCGACAAGCAGAGCCTGGCCTACAGCCTCTCCTCCTTCTCCCTGCTCGGCCTGGATACCGGCTCCTTCGGCATCTACATCGGCACCAGCCCGGACAAAAAAGACCAGGCGATCAAGGCGGTCTGGCAGCAGCTTTACCGGGTGATGGAAGAACCGCTCAGCGAGGAGGAGCTGACCAAGGCCAAGAACGTCCTGATCAGCAATTACGAGCTGGGGTTGCAAACCCGCGGCAATCAGGCCCTGGAAATGGCCCTGAACGAGACCTACGGCCTGGGACAGGATTTCGGCAACCGGTATGTCCATGCCATCGAGCAGGTCGATGCCGCAACCGTGCTGGCCATGGCCCGCAAATACATCCGGCCCTCCAACTACGTGCAGGTCACGGTGGGGGCCGACCCCCTCTTGGTAACGCCGGAGCCGGAACCAGCGGGGCCAGCCGAGCCTGCCCCCGTTGCCATTCCTTCAGAAAAGATCGGAGAATAAGATGCTTAAAACCATGATCGCCCCCTCCATCCTCTCCGCGGATTTCACCCGGTTGGGGGAAGAAATCTCCGCCGTGGCCAAGGCTGGGGCGGATGTGATCCACATCGACGTGATGGACGGCCATTTCGTGCCCAACATCACCATCGGCCCCCTGGTGGTGAAGGCGGTGCGCACCATCACCGACCTGCCGCTCGATGTCCACCTGATGATCGAAAACGCCGACGCCTACCTGGAGGATTTTGCCAAGGCCGGGGCGGATTGGATCACGGTGCATGTGGAAACCGGCTATCACCTGCACCGGACCATCCACCGCATCAAGGAGTTGGGCAAGAAGGCCGGGGCGGTGCTCAACCCGGCCACCCCGCTGAGCAGCCTGGAAGAGATCCTGCCCGACCTGGATCTGGTCATGCTGATGACCGTGAATCCCGGCTTTGGCGGGCAGTCGTTCATCGAAAGCTCGCTTACCAAGATCAGGCAGCTCAAGAAGATGATCGACGATCGGGGACTGCAGGTGGGGATCGAGGTGGACGGCGGAGTGAGCCCAAAAACCATCGGCTCCATTGCCGCGGCCGGAGCCAACATCTTCGTGGCCGGTTCCGCCGTGTTCGGCCAGAGCGACTACGCCAAGGTCATCGCCGAGCTCAAGGGTGGCTGCTGAAAGGTTTTTATAGTTGTTGTGGTTGTTGGGGTAGGTGCGGCTTTAGCCGCGAAACCAAAAGACATCGCGGCTAAAGCCGCTCCTACCCATCGGGATCATCATGCTTCATCGCAC
>DASWIU010000029.1:0-1695 GCA_036397515.1 Desulfurivibrionaceae bacterium
CAGCTGTTTTGCCTTTGCGGAAAGCGATCCTTGCGCCATCTGCAAGGATTCGGAGCGTGATGCCGGGCTGGTCTGCGTGGTGGAGGAATCCGCCGATCTCATGGCCATCGAGAAAACCGGGGCCTTCAAGGGCAAGTACCACATTCTCCACGGGGTGCTTTCTCCCATGGACGGCATCGGCCCGGAAGAAATCAAGGCGGATGCCCTGCTGGAACGAATAAGGAGGCAGCAGGTGCGGGAGGTGCTGATCGCCACCAGCTCCACGGTGCCGGGGGAGGCGACGGCCGCCTATCTCATCAAGCGGTTGCAGGAAGAGGTCGCGGTCAAGGTGACCAGGCTGGCCTGCGGGATTCCCATGGGCATGGACATCAAGTATGCCGATGAGCTCACGCTCAGCCGGGCCATTGAATCCCGGAAAGACACCTGTTCCTGAAGGGGAAGCGCTCTCTGGAACAGGGGCGTTTGTCTGGCTTTTTTCGCGAGTGAAGGCGGGCGACTTGAACTAATTTGTCCTTGACACCTGGGGGAATTGTTGGTATTTGGTTGCCGTTTGGAAGTTTTGTCTTAAAAAGAACGGGCTGTCGCCATGGGCGGCGCGCTCATTATTTTTTTAGGCGCGTAGCTCAGTTGGTTAGAGCGCTTGCCCGACACGCAAGAGGTCGGCGGTTCGAATCCGCCCGCGCCTACCAGAAAACATCACGAATACCTTGGCGTCGCGAGGCTTGGCAGGGAGCAGTTTTGCCAAACCTTATTGTGCAGGCAGATTGACCTGGTCAATGTGCTTGTTTTTGTTTGTGCATTTGCGGAAAGGCTGAGCCCAACAACCATGACGGAAATATCCCTCACCCTTCCTTCCGGGGAGCAGAAAACGATCCCTGCGGGGACCACGGTGGCCGAGGCTCTGAAAGAGCTGGTTTCCAACAAGGAGCGCAAGCAGACCATTGCCGCCCGGTTGGATGACAGGCTGGTGGATCTTTCCGCGCCCCTCGACGCCGATGCGGCCTTTGCCCCCGTAACCGTCGACAGTCCCGAGGCCTTGGAGATTCTCCGGCACAGCGCGGCCCATGTCATGGCCGAGGCTGTCCTCGCCCTGTTCGGCAAGGAGGTGCGGGTCGCCATCGGGCCAGCAATCGCCGATGGCTTTTACTACGATTTTGACCGGGCGAAGCCGTTCACCCCGGACGACCTTGCCCTGATTGAAGCAAAAATGCAGGAGCTTGTCGCTCTCGCCGCCCCTTTTTCTCGGGAGACCATGTCTTCCGCCCAGGCGATGGAGCTTTTTGAAAAGAGCGGTCAGCCCTACAAGGTTGAGCTGTTGCGGGACCTTGGCGTCGAGACGGTTTCGCTGTACCGGCAAGGAGATTTTGTTGACCTCTGCCGTGGCCCGCATCTGCCGCATGCCGGCTGGCTGAAGGCCGTCAAGGTTATCAAGCTGGCAGGCGCCTACTGGCGTGGCGACGAAAACAGGAAGATGCTGCAGCGCATCTACGGCACGGCGTTTTTTGACCCCAAGGATCTGAAGACCTATCTTTTCCAGCTCGAAGAGGCAAAGAAGCGCGATCACCGGAAGCTCGGCAAGGAGCTGGAGTTGTTTGCCGTTTCCGACCAGGTCGGACCGGGCCTGATTCTCTGGCAGCCCAAGGGCGCTCTGCTTCGCAAGATCATTGAGGATCACTGGCGCGAAGAACATTATCG
>DASWIU010000030.1:0-2747 GCA_036397515.1 Desulfurivibrionaceae bacterium
AAATGAACAGAAGGATAAAGCTATTCCTCTGGCTGCCGGGATTGCTTGGTAATCAAAAAATTACTTGCCGCGGCCTGGGCTCCAGAGCGGATCATCCCCGAAGCGCTCCATCCACCAATCTTCCCCCTCAAGGGGCTGATCCTCCCCCGGCACCAGGGGAATTTTGTACCTTTTCCCATATTCCAGCAGAATCCGGCAGGCCTCGGTGAGGCTGTGCATCTCCAGCCCCTGCCCTTCTTGCCCCTTTTCCCTGTGGCGGGCAAGATCGGGATGGTGCTCCTTGGAGAGGCGGCGGTAGGCCTTTTTTATCTCCGCCAGGGTCGCCTGATCCGGCAGCCCCAAGAGAGTCTTGGCCGCCACGATTTTTTTCCATTCATCGTTGGTCATGGGCATCCTGCCCCGGCGGCTCTTTCCGCCAGCTCTTTTCCTCGTGCTGCATGAGCCGCACGATGTTGTCCCGGTGCTTGAGCCAGATCAAGACGCCGATCCCCAAGGCCAGCAGGGAGTTGCTCAGCGAGCCGGTCAGCAGCCAGACCAGCCCCGGCAGCATCAGGGCCGCCGTGAGCGAGCCCAGGGAAACATAGCCCCAGTTGTAGACTACCCCGACAAAGATCAGCAGGTCGATAACCGCGGCCACCGGCGCAAGATAGAGAAAGATGCCGAGCGCCGTTGCCACGCCCTTGCCGCCCCGGAATTCCAGATACAGCGGGTAGAGATGGCCCAAAAAGGCCGCGCCGCCGCAAAGCGCTACCCAGAGTTCGCGCCTGCTGCCGTTTTCAAGCAGCCAGCCCGCGGCCAGCATCGGCAGAATGGCCTTGAGCGCATCGCAGACCAGAGTGAGAACTCCGAGCTTCTTGCCGACCAGCCGGGCGACATTGGTGGCGCCGATGTTGCCGCTGCCCGCGGCGCGCACGTCAACGCCCGCCACTTTCCCCAAGACCAGGCCAAATGGTATGGAGCCGATAAGATACGAACCGAGAACCAAGAGATATTCCATGCCGCTCCTGCCAGATTAATAAAGAGGGAAATAACGATGATACGCAGTAACTCTAAACCGCAAAGCGACATTTTTCATGCTTATTTTTCTGCTTTCCACCGTCAGGTCTCAGCTTTCCGCTGTGTCCCGTAAAAAAATCAAAGCGGACAAAAAATATCTTTCTTCTTGATTTAAGTCAACGCCCGGGAGGATAATTATCGCTATAGTCTCCTTAACAAACGCACCAATACGGGTTATCCCAACCTTTCCATCACACCAAAGGAGAATCGCCATGTTTTGCAACCAATGTGAACAAACCGCCAAGGGAACCGGATGCACCGTGCTCGGAGTCTGCGGAAAGAATGAAGCCGTGGCAGGCCTCGAAGACCTCTTGACCCATGCCGTCCAAGGCCTGAGCCTGGTGGCTGACGCCGGCCGCAAGGTCGGGGTTGTTGACAACGGGGTTGACCGTTTCACCAGCGAAGCGATTTTCTCCTGCCTCACCAATGTGGATTTTGATCCGAGCCGCTTTGAGCCCCTGATCCGCAAGACCGTCGAGCTGCGGGAATCCCTGAAGGCCAAGGTCAAGGCAGCGGGCGGCGTCGTTGAGTTCAGCGCCCCGGCAGCCACCTTTGCCCCGGCCGACTCCCTGGCCGGTCTGGAAGCGCAGGGGGCGGCCCTGAACTTCATCAACACCCTGGATGCCAACCCGGACCTGCAATCCTTAAAGCAGATCACCATGTACGGCCTGCGCGGCCTTGCCGCCTACACCGACCATGCCGCCATTCTCGGCCAGGAAGACGATGCGGTCTATACCTACATCCATGAGGCCATGAGTGAGCTGACCCGCAAGGATCTCGGTCTTGATCAGCTGGTGGCCCTTGCCCTGAAATGCGGCGAGGTAAACCTTAGGGCCATGGAACTGCTCGATGCGGGCAACACCGGCACTTACGGCCATCCGGTCCCCACCCCGGTACCCTTGGGCCATATCCCCGGCAAGTGCATCCTGGTCTCCGGCCATGACCTCAAGGATCTGGACATGCTCCTGGAGCAGACCAAGGACAAGGGGATCAACATTTACACCCACGGCGAGATGCTGCCCACCCATGGCTATCCCGAGCTGAAAAAGCACTCTCATTTTTACGGCCACTTCGGCACGGCCTGGCAGAACCAGCAGAAGGAGCTGCCCGAATTTCCCGGGGCGGTCCTCTTTACCACCAACTGCATCCAGAAGCCCAACGACTCCTACAAGGCCAACGTCTTCACCACCGGCCTGGTCGGCTGGCCCGATGTGGCGCACATCGCCGGGGGCAAGGTCAAGGACTTCAGCCCGGTGATCAACAAGGCCCTGGCCCTGCCCGGGTTCACCGATACCCTGGACAAGGACTCGGTCCTCGTCGGCTTTGCCCGCAATACCGTCCTGGGGGTGGCCGACAAGGTCATCGAGGCGGTAAAATCCAAGGCCATCCGCCACTTCTTCCTGGTGGGCGGCTGCGACGGGGCCAAGCCCGGGCGCAACTACTATACCGAGCTGGTGGAACAGATCCCGTCGGACTGCATGGTGCTGACCCTGGCCTGCGGCAAGTTCCGTTTCTTTGACAAGAAGCTGGGCGACATCGGCGGCATCCCACGCTTGCTCGATGTGGGTCAGTGCAACGACTCCTACTCGGCGATCCAGATCGCCGTGGCCCTGGCCGGGGCCTTTAAGTGCGGGGTCAACGACCTGCCGCTCTCCCTGGTTCTCTCCTGGTACGAGCAGAAGGCGGTGGTC
>DASWIU010000031.1:0-4761 GCA_036397515.1 Desulfurivibrionaceae bacterium
GCCGCGCCTCCGCCAAGGTGATGAAGCCGGGATGGGCCAGAACATCGACGCCAGCCTCAAGGGTGGCCCGGTTGGTTCCCGGCCGCACCGGCTCCACCGGGGTTTCCCCGTGGCCGACCACGATCTTGGCCCCAAGCTGCCGCGCCCTGCGGGTGAGTTCACCAATCTGCTCCAGCGGCACATGGGTCAATTCGATGCCGGGCAAAAGCTGGGTTTTGGAGTACTTATTCAGATCAGCCGCCGCCTGCACCAGACGCGGGATGATGAAATCCAGGTTGGAAGAGTCGGCGTGATCGGTGATGGCAATGGCGGAATAGCCGAGGATTTCGACCCTCCGCAGATGCTCGGCTGGGACGAGTTCACCGTCACTGAACAGGGAATGGGTATGCAGATCGATCATGGGAGTTCTCCAATTTTTTTACACACGATTTTTTTGCCACGAAATCCACGAAATGATGCAATAGAGTAGGTCGGGTAGAGCACAGCGAAACCCGACATCTCCCTACTCATTTCCAACATTCTCATCAAAATCAATCGCTTTATCCGCGCCCCAATCGCCAGGATAAATCCCCTGCTGCACAAAACGATGGAAAGTGGAATGCGGCCAAGCTTTGGGCGAATTTGCCAAGCCATGTTTTACCGGGTTGAAATGAATATATTCAACGTGCTTGACGAAGTCATTCTCATCTCTGATCTGATGTTCCCAAAAACGGTGCTGCCAGATCGCCTGTTTGCCTGTACTAAGGGGGGCCTCCGCTTGACCACCCTTGCATTCATCATGGTATTTCCGGCTGAAATAACTCTTTATCTGCCGCCATCGCATCGAGAAATCGGCGTCGTTTTCCGGCAAGGTCCAAATACAATGCAGATGGTCGGGCAATAGCACAAAAGCGTCTACGGTAAAGGGGTGGCGGTTGATAACATGCTGCAAGGATTCCCTGATCAGCTTGATATTCGCCTCGTCACACAGAAATCTTCGCCGCCCGTGGGTCACGACGGTAAAGAAAAAAGCCGCTCCTTTTACTCGTGACCGTCGGTAGAGCATGAGTTGCCTTCTGCGTTGGAGCGTTAACATGTCGGGTTTCGCTTTACTCTACCCGACCTACCAAACTATGGCCTCACATCCAAAACAAAACCGTAGGTCGGGTAGAGCAAAGCGAAACCCGACATTTTCCTTACCGCAACACAGGCGTAAATTATCTTCATCATAACACAAGCATTACCCGAATATTCCTGGGTTTTATGGCCTAAATCATTTTCCCCCGCAAGGAATTCTGACAAGCACTCTCGATCTCCACCATGAGCAATTGCCCCGGAACCAGCTCGGCCTCGCAGGAAAAATTCACGATCTGATTACCACCGGTCCGGCCGCTCCATTGATTGGCCGGAGACTTGCTTACTCCTTCCACCATGACCTCCACGGTTTTACCAATATCTGCCTGCTTAAGCGCCAGGGCGATCTCCTCCTGCCGCGCCTGCAAGCGAGCGAGCCGCTCGGTTTTGACCTCTTCCGCGACCTTGTCGGGGAAATCAGCGGCCTTGGCATTGGGGCGGTCGGAATACTTGAAGGAATAGGAGCCGTGGTATTGCACCGTCTCCATTACCTGCATGGTGGCGGCAAAGTCCTCCTCCGTTTCCCCTGGGAAGCCGACGATAATATCGGTGGTCAGGGCGATGTCCGGCCGGTATTCCCGCAGTCTGGCCGCCTTGTCGAGATAGGCCTCGATGGTGTACTTGCGGTTCATCTGCTTAAGGATACTGTTTGAGCCGGACTGAACCGGGAGATGAAAATGGGGGCAGAGCACGGGAATCTCGGCAAAACAACGCATCAGCTCTTCGGAGAGATCCTTGGGATGGGAAGAGGTGAAACGCAGCCGCTCCAGACCGGCGATACCGGCCACCGCGCGCAGGAGTTCGGGAAACCCCTGGCTCTGCCTGGGGTTGCAACTTTTTTGGCCGTAGGAATTGACATTCTGGCCGATGAGGGTGATCTCCTTGACCCCCTGGCTCACAAGATGGGTTGCCTCGGCCAGAATATCGGTAAAACTCCGGCTGATCTCGCGGCCCCGGGTATAGGGCACCACGCAGTAGGTGCAGAAATTATCGCACCCCTGCATGATGGTGATGAACCGTTTATGGGCAGGACCCTCCGCCAGGTTGGGGAGAAAAGGGGGGATGACAAAATCGGCGGAAAGATCCGTGGCCACCAGGGGTTTTCTGTCCCGGCGGAATGTTGCCACCAGGGAGGGTAGGGCATAGATCGACTGCGGGCCCATGACGATATCGATATAGGGCATCCGCTCCAGCAGGGCCGCGCCATCCTGCTGGGCCACGCAACCGGTCACGGCCAGGATGAGATTGGGGTGCGTCGCCTTCAACTTCTTGTACCGGCCAAAACAGCTGTACGCCTTGTGCGCGGCTTTGCCGCGGATACTGCAGGTGTTGACCACCACCACATCGGCCTGCTCGGGCTGATCGGTCTGGACATAGGCATGCTCGCCAAGAAGCTGGGCCATGATCTCGGAATCACGCTCATTCATCTGACAGCCAAAGGTTTCCATGTAGAGAAGCTGGGTCATGCTTGATACTTTACCTTAGCTATTAATCTCGCTCGTACCGCCGGGAATGTCGGGTTTCGCTGTGCTCTACCCGACCTACTGGCTTAACTATAAAATAGCAGGTGCTTCGACAGGCTCAGCACGAACGGAAGTGAAAATGTATTACGAAATAAAATCCGTTCGTGCTGAGCCTGTCGAAGCACAGTTGTTCCTAATCCAAATATTCCAGTTGGTAGGTCGGGTAGAGCACAGCGAAACCCGACGCAATAGGCTCCGACCATGAGGTATTTGCACCCAGAGGGTATAAGTTTCGTTTGAGCAGACAAGCGGCTCAACTCAGCTTTAATCGCCCAAGTATTCCAGCCTGAGACGCTGGGCCATGCTTTGCAGCACCTGTTTCACGTCCTGCTCCAACTCAGAGGGATATTTCAGCTCCATCACCCCCTCGATCCGGTCCACGGTGGACATGATTGTCAGATTATCGTAGGCCTCGAGAATAAATTTCAAAAAATAGATCTGTTCCGGGTCGATCCGAATCCGACAACTGGCCAAACTGCTTGCCATGGCATTCATCACACGCTCAAAGCGGAATCAACCCCGCCCAGGATATCCTTATATTTGGCAAGCCGGGGCATGACCACCTCATCGAGGAATTCGTCGGTCTGCTGCGGGGCCCGGCCGACAAACTCACTGCCGTCTCCGACCAGCTCTTGCAGCTCCTGCACATTGAAGGGCACCGCCGGATCATCGGCAAGGCGAACCAGCAGATCGTTGGCCAGGCCTTCTTCTTTAACCACCTTGCCGGCAGCCACGGAATGGACCTTGACCACCTCGTGCATCTCCTGACGGCTCTTTCCCTTCTCCACGCAGGCCATGAGAATCTTCTCCGTGGCCATGAAGGGGAGCTCCTGGGCAAGATGGCGGGCAATTTGTTTCGGATAGACAACCATTCCCTGGGAAACGTTGAGAAACAACTTTAAGATTGCATCAGTGAGGAGAAAGGCCTGGGGGATATCCATGCGGCGGATGGCCGAATCGTCCAGGGTCCGCTCAAACCATTGATTGGCGTAGGTGGCGCCGAAATTGCCTACCAGCCCCATGAGCTTTCTCGCCAAGCCGGTCATCCGTTCGGAGCGCATGGGGTTGCGCTTGTAGGCCATGGCCGAGCTGCCGACCTGATTCTTTTCAAAGGGCTCTTCCTGAACCTTGAGATTGCTGAGCAAACGCAGGTCCACGGCAAATTTGTGGGCCGTGGCGCCGATGCCGGCCAGGGTCTCCACGGTTTTCATGTCGAGCTTGCGGGTGTAGGTCTGTCCGGTAACAGCAAAAACCTCGGTAAATCCTAGTTTTTTCGCAACAAGTTCATCCATTTTGCGAACTTTATCGTGATCCCCCTTGAACAACTCGATAAAGGTGGCCTGGGTGCCGACCGTGCCCTTGGCCCCCCGCGCCTTGATCTGCGCCTCCAGGTGCTCCAGGTAGTCAAGATCCATGAGAAGATCCTGAAGATACAAGGTGTTACGCTTGCCGACCGTGGTGGGCTGGGCCGGCTGATAATGGGTGTAGCCCAGGGTTGCCAGACCCTTGTGCTGGCGACAGAATCCGGCGAGGTTGGCAATGACATTCACCAAGCTCTTCTTAATGAGTTGCAGCCCTTTTTTCTGGAGAAGCAAATCGGTGTTGCACCCGACAAACTGGGAGGTGGCGCCGAGATGGATAATCGGCTCGGCAGTAGGGCACTTGAGGCCATAGGCATAGACATGAGCCATGACGTCATGGCGGATTTCTTTTTCCTTGGCCGAGGCCAGCTCGAAATCGATATCCGTGACATGGGCCCGCAGTTCATCGAGCATACCGCTGGTGACGAGATCGGTAAGGCCCATCTCATGCTGGGCCTCGGCCAGGGCGACCCAGCAGCGGCGCCAGGTTTCAAACTTGGTGCGTTCGGAAAAAAGCTCCTGCATCTCGCGGCTGGTGTAGCGGCTGACCAGGGGCTCCTGATAGATATCACGATTCATGACAATCTCCGTTAAGAATTAAAGGCAAAAAAATAACGCAGAGGCGCTGGGAACGCAAAGACCTTACGTTAAAAACGATCTCCGTATCATGAGAGGCTCTGGAAAAAAAGCCTTATTCCGTGACTCGGCAGGGCTTTCCTGAACGAAGTCGAAGGACTCGCCACCGGCAAATTATCGCGGCTGTA
>DASWIU010000032.1:0-6324 GCA_036397515.1 Desulfurivibrionaceae bacterium
CTGAACCGAATGGCCCATGCCCTGCTGGCCGGGCCAAAGGAACTGGTCATCGTCCCCGGCGCCACCCATCTGTTCGAGGAACCGGGCACCCTGGAGGAGGTTGCGGAGCAGGCCGCCGCGTGGTTCAAGAAACATCTCGGCGGCGGCTGAACGCAACCTTACCCGTGCCCGGCGGCGGTTTCCCGCAAGACCTCGACGACCTCCGCATCGCTCACCTGGGAGAACTCCAGGTAGAACTGGCCCACCGCCTGAAAGTCGGCCGGGGTTTGCAGGCAGATCACTTGGTCGGCGTAGCGGGCGACCTTGGTTATGGTGTCCGGCGGCGCCACCGGCACGGCGCAGATCAGCAGCTCGGGATTTTTGGCTCGGATGGCATGCAGGGCCGAAATCATCGTGGCCCCGGTCGCCAGGCCGTCGTCCACCACGATCACTATCCTGCCGGCCGGATCGATGGGAGGGCGGATCGGGGTATATTGGGCCCGCCGCTTGCGCATGGTCTCAAGCTGCCGTTCTTTTTCCGCGGCGAGATAATCCTTGGTGCCGCCGACCGCGCCGGCGTAGTCGGCGACATAGGTCCAGCCGGTCTCATCCACCGAACCGATGGCGAATTCGGGATTGTCCGGCGCGCCGAGTTTGCGCACCAGCACCACATCCACTTCCCCGCCCAGCTCGGCGGCGATCAGTTTGGCCATCGGCGCCGCACCCCGCGGAATGGCAAGGATCAATGGATTTTTGCCCTTGAAGTCGGCAAGCTTTTCAACCAGCAGTTCGGCAGCTTCTTCCCGGTTTCTGTATCGCATACCTCCTCCTTTGTCCCATGCCATGAGGCAGGACTCAAGGTTGAAGAAATTTGGGGCATCCCCCCCGTTTTTTGGCTGACCAGCAGATCGTGATCCCGCTTTGCTCCTCGTCCGTAAATGTTGGGTTTCGTGCCTCTACCCAACCTACCAAGCCACTCGGCGGCACTATTTGTTTTCCGGGGACATAATACTGATTTCCGGTCAAGCCCGATATTTTGCTTTCTTTCCGCAACCTTTATCCCGTCCCCATTTCCCATTGTTTGACAACCGCACTTTTCTGATGTACGGTATCTTGTACATATTGGAGGCATCTTATGAATACCATTACCTATACCGCTGCCCGTAGTAATTTGGCCCAGACCATGAAGAACGTCTGCGCGGACCATGAGCCGGTGATCATCACCCGGAAGGATGAGGCCGTGGTCATGCTCTCGCTGCAGGATTACAAGTCCTTGGAAGAAACCGCCTACCTGTTGCGCAGCCCCAAGAGCGCCAAGCGATTGCTGGAATCAGTGGCGGAACTGGAAGGCGGCAAGGGGTTGGAACGGGAACTCCCCGGGTGAGGCTGATCTTTTCCGAGCACGCTTGGGAGGACTATCTTTACTGGCAGCAGTCCGACCGCAAGATGCTTGTGCGCATCAACTCCCTTATCAAGGAAATCCAGCGCCAGCCTTTCCAGGGGATCGGCAAGCCCGAACCACTGCGACACGGGTTGGCCGGCTACTGGTCTCGCCGGATTAACGACGAGCATCGCATCGTCTACAAGGTGACGGAAGACGCGGTATTCATTGCCCAGCTTCGTTATCACTATTAGCTGCGTAGCCGTGTAGGTTGGGTAGGGCTTTGCGAAACCCAACGATTTTGGTCGGCAAGCAGATCATGATGGTGTTTTGGTCAACATTCGTAAATGTTGGGTTTCGTTTCTCTACCCAACCTACCAAAGCTTCCCCTATTTTTTCATTGCCGCAAATCCTCAAGCTGAAAAGGCAAGGGGGTAGCGGTCTTATCCAGAAGCTCCCGGCAGTACGGGCAGGCGCGGCAGTTTTTGTCGCAACTGCTCAGCCTGGTCAGAAAATCCGCAGGCAATTCCTCATTGGCCACATGCAGCCGCTTGGCCAGCCATTCCATGGTATCCATCAAGTCAAGCAGGTTGCCCTCGTATTGCCGGGCCGCATAACCCCGCACCACCCGTTGCAGAAAGTCTGGTCCCAATGTTCTGCCGCAGAGCTTGATCACCTCCACCACTCCCTCATACTGCTCCAGATCCTCGGGCCGGATAAAGGGCGACTTGAACAGCTCCGCCGGATGCGCCCCGAGTTCCCGGATGCAGCCGAGTTCCCGGTTGGCGGCATGGGTTTCGTTGGCGACTAGCCCCGTGTTGGCAAAGGCGATCTGGGCGTCATGGGCCAGCTTGAAGGGGCAGCGGTCCAGGCAGCCCTCGTTGGCCAGGAGGGTCAGCTTGACTCCGGGAAAATGGCGGCGGCACTGCTGGGAGATCGCCGTAAGCTCCGGCAGGTTGCGGTTCAGGGAGCGGTCCAGATTGAGTTTGGTCGGGGGCTTGAAACCGGTTTCGGCAATGGCGCTAAGACAGGCCTGCACCTTGGCAAAGGAATCGAGCAGGCAGTTGACTCCGGGCACCGCCTCAAGCCGGGCGCAGGTTTCTGGGCTGGCGTCGCTCAGGGCCTGCAGGAGATAGAAATCAACAATGGTGATGCCGTGGAGGGCGTCTGCCGCAAGCAGGGTGTCCAGCGCCCGGATGATCTTCTGCAAAGCCGCCGGGTCGGAATAGAGCCGGGGATGGTGGAAGCGGCTGTTCAGCAGTCCGTATTTTTTCGGGCCTGGCAGTTTGGCAAGGGCAGGGGCCAAGGCGGCAAACTCCGGGCTGCCCGCGATACGATGGCGGCCATCCGGGACAGTGTCCAGATAAAGGCTGAAATGGACGGAGTGGAGCGCGGGCTGGAACCCGGCAAGAAATTCCGTGTACCGCGGGTCGGGCAGGAATGGGACATCGAGCAGAAGCATGGCGGTTCCTCGGCGGGCGCAAGGTTCTGGCAATGAGAAACATCTATTTTCACTCTACACCATTGTGCCGGTCGGGGCCAGTGGCCGGTGGCTCACCTGTTTTCACGCCGGGCCGACAATAGCCTGGATTTTATACCCCCATTCCGGGTAAACTGTCCGGGAGGTCAGCCGTTTGGGCCTCTATCCTTGGGCATCGGAGGGGCAATGCAGACAGAAAAATGGGAAGAGGCGTATCTGGCCCAGAGTCAGGATGCCGCGCTGGGGCGGATGTTCCGCGGGATCATCCACAACCTCGGCGGGGTTATTCAGGTCTTTTCCCTGCACACGGATCTTTCCGCCATGATGCTGAACAAGGCGATGGCGGTGCTGGAGCAGATGCGGCAGACCGGCTCGTCGCCGGAGCTGGACACCTTGCACGATCTTCTTGCCCGGAGGGCCGATGCCCTTTCCCAGATGCAGGACAAGGTGCAGCAGAGCCAGCAGATCTTGCAGCGGACCCTGATCCTCCCGGAGTTTCAGCAGCTTCCCGGCGGCATCCCCTATACGGTCAATTCGGTGATCGAGACCGAGGTGGAGTTCATGGCTGCCGATTCGATCTTCAAGCACAAGGTGCGCAAGGTGATGACCCTGGCCGAACCGCTGCCGGCCCTGACTCGTTTTCAACTGGAGCTGCACCAGATCATGCATATTCTGCTGGTCAATGCCCTCGATGCCGTGCGGGGCATGGCAGAAGCGGAGATCGCAATCGAGTCGGCCAGGGAGGGCGAGGGCATCGGCGTGCGGGTGCGGGACAACGGCCCCGGCCTGAGCGGTGAGGCTATGGCGCATCTCTACGAGCCGTTTTATTCCACCAAAATCGGGGCAGGCCATCTCGGCCTTGGCCTGTATCTGGCGAAAAAGCTCATTGCCCGTTGCGGCGGGGAGATCTCCTGCGAGAGCAGCCCCGGCCGTACCAGCTTTCATTTGTTTATTCCGCCGGAGGCCCTGCACGCATGAGGCAGCCCAGCGGAAAAGAGAGTACGGCTCCCGCCGGAGGCAGCACCAAGCCGGGTACCCTGTTCGTGGTGGCTACCCCCATCGGCAATCTGGAAGATATCACCCTCCGGGCCCTGCGCATTCTGCGGGAGGTGGATCTGATCGCGGCCGAGGATACCCGCCACACCAGAAAGCTCCTCACTCATTTCGATATCCATACCCCGCTCATCAGCTACTATAAGGAAAAGGAGGCGAGCCGCGCCCAGGAGATTGTGGCCCGGTTGCTTGCCGGGGCGCAGGTGGCCCTGGTTTCCGATGCCGGCACCCCCGGCATCTCCGATCCGGGCGGGATTCTGGTGCACAGCGCCCAGGCCCACGGCATCAGCGTGGTGCCGGTGCCCGGGGTTTCCGCCCTGGCCACCCTGCTCAGCGTGGCCGGCCTGACCGAGCCAGCCCATCTTTTTCTCGGGTTTCTGCCGGCCAAGGCGACCGAGCGGCGCAAACTGCTGCGGGGGCTCAAGAACGATAGCCACCCAATGGTTTTTTACGAATCGCCCCGGCGGATCATAGCCAGCCTTGGTGATTGCCTGGCGGAGCTGGGGGAGCGGCGGGCGGTGATCGGCCGGGAACTGACCAAGATGCATGAGGAGATCAGCTCCGGCGAGCTGACTGCACTCCTGGCCGGGCTCAAGGCCAAGGAGGCGATCAAGGGGGAGTTCGTGGTGCTTATCTCCGGGCGGCGCGCCTCCGCTCCGGCCCGGCCGGACAATCTGGATGATCTCCTGCGCTGGTATCGGGAGCAGTCCGGCCTCAGCCTGAAAGACGCGGTGGCGAGCATTGCCAAGGATCTCGACCTCTCCCGCTCCGAGGTATATCAAAAGGCCCTGGCCGTGTGGAAGGAGTAAGCGGATGCTGCAAAAATTAATCTATCTCGCCGTGGCCGGGGCCTGCGGCACCTTGGCCCGCTACGGTTTGGCCGGGCTGGTGCAGCGGGTGGCCGGGGCAAGTTTTCCCTGGGGCACGGTGACGGTGAATGGCTTGGGCTGTTTGCTCTTTGGCCTGGTCTGGACCGTGACCAGCGAGCGTTTCGTCGGCAGCGGCGAGCTGCGGATTATCCTGCTCACCGGCTTCATGGGCGCCTTTACCACCTTTTCCACCTTTGTCGCCGAGAGCGGGCATCTTTTTGCCGACGGTCAGCATTGGTACGGGCTGGGCAATATCCTGCTGCAGAATGGGGTGGGACTGGTGTTGTTTTTTCTGGGGATGGCCTTGGGCCGGTTGATTTAAGAAAAAGCTGCTGACCTGGAAATCTCAGTAAAGTTCTTTGTTTTCCTATGCAGTCAAAATCCCATTGGCCCGCAGCCGAGCACCGGAGAGGCTGCCGAAAAAGGGCTTTGCACTGTTTGAGGCGAAGCCGAGTTTGCAAAGCCCCGGCAGCATCGAGGAGCGCAGGGCATCCCGCCCACGGCGGGACAAGGGACACAGGGTGCCTTTTCTTTTGGTTCGTTTTCTTTGGGCAAGCAAAGAAAATGAACAGAAGAATCAAGCATATTCCTCTGATTGCGGGGATTGCCTGCTAAGCATAAAAAAGGAGACATGGCTATGGAACTCCCCTCGGAAGCGGAGCTGCTCCGCATCTTCATCGGCGAAACCAGTAAGCTTGGTCAGCGGCCGCTGTACGAACTCATTGTCGAAGAGGCCAGGAAGCGCGGGCTGGCCGGGGCCACGGTCACCCGGGGGATCATGGGGTTCGGCAAGAACAGCCGCATCCACACGGCCAAGATCCTGCGGCTCTCCGAAGATCTGCCGCTGGTCATCGAGATCGTTGACCGGCCCGAGCGGATTGCCGCCTTTCTCCCGGACCTGGACGCCATGCTCGATAAGGGGATGATCACCCTGGAAAAGGTCCGGGTGATTTCCTACCGGGATAAAGAAAATACCTGAGGGATTGAGTTTCCGCCAAAAAGGAGGGGAACATGGTTCGTCAGGTTGATTATCCCGCACTCAGGGAGTTTGTGCTTAAGCGGCGCAAGGCCACGGGCGGTTATGGCGCCACGCCGCGGCTGCCTGCCACCATCCAGGATACCTTTCAGGCGGTGGCCATCCGCCTTGTCCTGGGCGAAGAGCCGCCCACCCTTCGATCAGCGCCTGAGCTGGCCGAATATCTCGCCCGGATGCTGGCTGTGCCTTGGCTGGGCATCGACACCACCTTCCGCCTGCTGATTACCTCCCGCCTCTGCGGCCTTGCCATGTTTGCCCTGGATGTGGCGCGGTTCCGCGCCCATCTCGCCGCCTGCCTGAGCAGGGACGCTTCCCTTGCCGCCACCTATTATGTAAGCAGGATTTTTACGGAGATCCTGGAAGAGCCGGAGGCCCTTGATCCCAAACGGCCGGTGGCGCTGCCTGCCCGGTGCGCGGTGGAGGATGCGGCCCGATATCTGTTCGTGAAAACCATGGGCGGGCAGCGGATCGAGGAGGCGGGGGAATTGATCGGCTGGCTCCAGCGCTCGCAAAACGGCGATGGCGG
>DASWIU010000033.1:0-4135 GCA_036397515.1 Desulfurivibrionaceae bacterium
GGTTTTATAGGGCATAAGATGACTCCTTGGCATATCTGCCTCATGAAAAATCCACTCCCCCCCCAATAGCCTATCTCCTTTTTTGCGAAATTAAAATACGTTAACTTTTTACTGGCTCAACATTCTGGTAAGTGGCGGTCATGAGCCTCGTCTGTTTACAGAGCCACGGTATCGAGGCACCATCCCGGCAAATCTAAAATCGGCGTTAGCTCCAGCGGATTTTCAATATTTTTCGTTTTCAGGATGATGGAGGTTAGCGGACAAATATCTGAAAGATAAGTTTGACCCCCAGAGGGATCCGGCTTGCCGGGGCATCTCCTAGAAGGAAAAAACGCGGTGGCTTACGCGATCCGCAGCAACTTCAAGGCAATAATTCCCACTTCGTACAGCATGTAGAGGGGAACACCCATGAGCATCATGTTGAACACATCGGGGGTCGGGGTGAGGAGGGCGGCGATGACGCTGATCACCAGGGCGGCGTAGCGGCGGTTTTTTTCAAAGAACGACCTGGGCAGGATTTTTATCTTGGCCATGAAGATCATGAAAATCGGCAGCTCGAAGATCAGCCCGAAGGCGAGGACAAAGATCGAGACAAAGGAAACAAACTTGCTGATGGAGATAACGGGCCTGAGCTGTTCGGTCTGGAAACCCAGGAGAAAATCGATGCCGAAAGGCAGGGTGAAGAAATAGCAGAAGGCGGCCCCGCTGTAGAACAGGAAGCAGGTGAAGAGCACGAACCAGACAATAAAGGAGCGGGAGAGGTTGAAGGGTTTGGCCAGGGCGCGCCAGAGAAAGTAGCCGAGCATGGGCATGAGGGTGAAGATCGTCATGGCCAGGGAGATGGTGAGATGGGCGAGAAAGGGCTCGGCCACCGTGAAGAAGGCGAGCTTTTGGTGGAGATGGTTCTGGATGTATGTCACCACCTGGCGGGAGATACTGTAGAAGCCGAGGCAGCCCAAAAGGACGGCAAGCCCCGTTGCCAGGACGGCCCGGCGCAGGTCTTTGATGATGAGGGCGAGGCGTTGGGTGGTGGTGTCCAAGAGGGGGCCTGGGGTTATTGCGCGTTGTCGGGGTTGTTGCGGGGGCTGCCGTGGATCTCTTTGTCCAGCCGCTTGAAAAACAGCTCCATGAACTCATGCCGCTCGGCAGCCAGCCGTTTGCCTTCCGGGGTGAGCATCTTGTCTTTTATTTTGCAGAGTTTTACCAGGAATTCCCGGTAGGCCGTGTCTTCCGTGGAGTAGGAGCAGGTTTTCGCCACATCCACCCCCCGGTTGTGCAGCCGGGCGCCGACCTGGCCGGCGAAGAGAAAGGCCCGGCCGATGCCGATGGCGCCGATGGAGTCCAGCTTGTCCGCGTCAAAGAGGATCTTGGCCTCCAGGCTTTCCGGCGCCTTGTTGTTGCGGTAGCGGTGCGCTTCGATGCAGTGGAGGATCGCTTCCTTCATCTCCTGGGAAAATTCCAGGCCGGTGAGGATGGTGCGGGACATCTCCGCCCCTTTGGCCGCATGGCAGATCTTGCCCTGGGAGAGCATTTCGTGGCTGCGGCCGATGTCGTGGAGCAGGGCTGCGGCGCTCAGGATATCCAGCCGGGCATTCATCAGGCGGCCGATGTGGAGGGCCAGGTTGTGGACCCGCTCGGTGTGGTCCGGGCCGTGGCAGCCGCCTTCGGCCTGGCAGTACTCGTGGGAAATGGCCAGCAGCCGCTCGGTGAGCTCCCGGCCCAGGGGCGGTTCGCCCTGCAACGGCCCGGCGGAAAGGCTGGCCAGGGGAGTGTCAGCGTTGGGAGAGGACATGGTCCAACCATCTGATGCCGAGCCGGAGCAGGGCAAGGTCTTCCGTGGCAAGTTCCTGCCGCTCGCTTTTCGTGAGGGAAAAGGGCAGGGCAAGAGTGCGGTCGAGAAGCTGGAGTCGAAAGGTGTCCAGGTTGTAGAGAAGCAGGAAAATCTCCTCTTCATGCTCCTCCGGCGGATGGTCATCTATAAGGCGGGGATGGTGGAGGATGGGCAGCAGCTCATCGTTCATGGCGTTGTAGAAGGCCAGATCCTGGTCCTTCTGCCAGGCGGTGATGTCCTGGAGCTCGCCCTCGCTGAACCCTTGGCAGTGGGGCTCGGTGAGGAGGATATGCATCTCGTGCCGGCAGCCTTCCGGGGTGGTGAAGGCCCCGCGTCCCAGGGGATAGGTCCGGCAGGCGCCGGGTCGGTCGGCATAGACGCGGCAACCGGTGGCGGTCACAAACGGGCAGCTGGCCCGGCCATCATCCACCATGCAGAGGAAAACCCGGGAGAAACCGCTGCCCTCGGCCTGCTCGACGAGCGCGTACCGGTCGAGGAAGGTCGAGGGAGCAAGGCCCAGATGGTTGCTCAGCCGGAGGACATCATAGGGGCTGAGGGCCAGCTCCAGCTCCCGGCAGCAGTCGGTAAAGCAGGCAACGCCGGGGTGGCAGCTGAACCGGAAGGTCTCGTCCGGCGTCAGGGGCCGGACGTGCTCTGGGGCAAGATCGGGGCGCATGGCTAGGCGGTTTTTCCCCGGTGCCAGAGGGTGAGCAGGGGGCTGGCCACGAAGACCGAGGAATAGGTGCCCACCATGACCCCCACCAGCAGGGCAAAGGAGAAGTCGTGGATCACCGAGCCGCCCAAGACGTACAGGGCCGCGAGGACCAGGAACACGGTGAGCGAGGTGACGATGGAACGGCTCAACACCTCGTTGGTGCTGGTGTTGATCAGTCCGTCGGTGATGTTTTCCGGGTCTTCGCTCTTGTGCAGGTTTTCGCGGATCCGGTCGAAGATGATTACCGTGTCGTTCAAGGAATACCCGGCCAGGGTCAGAAGCGCGGTGACGGTAAGGAGGGTGACCTCCATGTTGAGCAGCCAGATGAGACCGAGCACCGCCAGAACGTCATGGAGGGTGGCCAGGGTGGCGGCAAGGCCGAAGCGCAGGTCAAAACGCAGCCCCAGGTAGACGACCACCCCCAAGAGAGAGATGGCCACGGCCAGCAGCGCCTTTTCGCGCAGGGTGTCGCTCACCGAGGAGCCGATCTCAGACTGGTTCTCCACCACGAAGTGCTTCTCCGGAAAATCGGCGTTCAGCTGGGCGGTGACTGCCTCGGAAACGTGGCCCACCACCTTTTCGCTGTTTTTGATCTTGACGATCAACCGGTTTTCACCCTCGACCTTTTGCAGCTCGGCGCCTTCAAGCTCCCCCTTGGTCAGGGCGGTGCGCACCTCGCCCAGGGTGAAGGGCTGGGTGGACTGGTACTGGAGCAGGGTGCCGCCGGAAAAATCAACCCCCATGTTGGCCTGGCCGCGGATGATCTGGACAAAGGCCAGGCAGCCGACGAGCGCGAAGACCCCGGAGATGGCGAAGGTCAGTTTTTTGATCCGCATGTAGTCAAGTTGCGGGTTCTTGAGAAAGAGCATGAAGGAAAGTTTTTTGAGCTTCCGCTTGCCCTGCATGGAGTCGTAGAACAGCCGGGAGGCGAAGAGGGTGGAAAAGAGATTGAAGATGATGCCCAGGGAGAGGGTGGCGGCAAAGCCCTTGATCGGGCCGGTGCCGAAGAGAAACAGGGCCAGGGCGGTGATCAGGGTGGTCACATGGGCGTCGATGATGGTCGAAAACGCCTTGGAATAGCCGGCATCGACCCCGGAGCGCACGGATTTGCCCAGGGCGAACTCCTCGCGCATCCGCTCGAAGATGATAATGTTTGAATCCACCGCCATGCCGACGGAGAGGATGATACCGGCAATACCCGGCAGGGTCAGGGTGCCGCCCATCATGGCCAGCCCGGCAAAGAGCAGGAGGATATTGAGGACCATGGCCAGATTGGCGATGACCCCGGAGAGCCGGTAGTAGGCAGCCATGAACACCACCACCAGGAGGGTGCCGAACAGGCCGCTCATCAGCCCCTTGTTGATGGAGTCCTGACCCAGGGAAGCGCCGACCGTGAGGTTCTGGACGATTTCCACCGGGGCGGGCAGGGCGCCGATCCGCAGGACGATGGCCAGGTCGGTTGCCTCCTCGTAGCTGAAGCTGCCGGAGATCTGGGCGCTGCCGCCGAGGATCTTTTCCCGGATTACCGGGGAAGAGCGGACCACCTCATCGAGGACAATGGCGAAGCGCTTGCCCACGTTTTTTTCCGT
>DASWIU010000034.1:0-3293 GCA_036397515.1 Desulfurivibrionaceae bacterium
TTCACCTCCAAGCTGAGCAAACTCTCCCGCGCCGCCTTTGCCGTTGGCGCCTTGGCCCGTCTCAACAACAATTTTGCGGGGCTTCACCCCACCGCCAGGGAGATCTCGAAATTTCTCGGCCTGGTCCCGGTAAACCACAACCCGTACATGAGCAATGTGGCCCAGCTGGTGGAATGCCTCCAGGTGGTCCTTGATTCCGTGCAGCTCATCGACTCCCTGTTAGGCAGCCCCTGGCAGGAACCGCGTCAGCCGGTACAGGCGAAACAAGGCGAAGGGGTCGGCGCGGTGGAGGTTCCCCGGGGCATCCTCTACCATTATTATAAATTCGACAAGCACGGCAAGGTGGTCAAGGCGGATTGCGTCATCCCCACCAGCCAGAACCACGCCAACATTTTGCACGACATCGAGGCGCTGGCCCGCCAGTATGCCAAGACCGGAAAAGAAGACCGGGAGATCGAATTGCTGGCCGAGATGCTGGTGCGGGCTTACGACCCTTGTATCTCCTGCTCGGTACATTAACGCCCCCTGCGCAAAAAATAATTCCAAAATTTCCGCAACCGGGTATGATATTCAGTCTTTTACAGAGGATTCGTGCACATGCCAACCGACAACCCAGCAACCGCCCGTGACCAGAATCGCCGGGAAAATTTCCGGATCGATGATCTGCTGGCAACATCGGTGCAAAAAATCGAGAACGGCCTTCTGCCCGTGGCAAGGATGATTCCGGTGGCCATTGCCGATTCGGGAAGACTCGGAACAGGCATGAAGTTACTTTCCCATGAAATAGACCCATCCTTTACCCTGATGATTATTGAGGCCGAGGCCAAGCTGGATTTCCTCCTGGACTTCTACAAACTGTCACGCCGGAACGAAAAGAAAGACTCCCAGCCCTCGATGACCCAGTTGCTCATTCAGATCAACGCCAAGCTGGACAGCCTTCTTGATTTTCATCATATTGCCCGGCTGCAGGATGCAACAAGGGTTCAGGAGGTAAGTCTGAGCGCCAGCGGAATCAAGCTTGTCTCCCATGAAACGCTTGCGGTTGGAGATCTCGTTGAAGTCCGCCTGCTCCTGACCACGGACCAACCCTGCTGGGTCGTGGTCGGCGGTTCGGTTGCCCGAGCAACCCCGCTCCCGGAGGGGGACGGCTGCCAGGTGGCTATTCATTTTACCGTAACAAACGGGGCTATTCAGGACGCCATTGCCACCTATGCGCTCAAAAAACAAAAAGAACAACGCATCAGTCAACGCTTGCTGGAGTCCTGACCTTTCCGGCCTCGCGGCAAATAACCCTGCGCCGGCAGCTCGACATCAACCCAATACGCATTTCACGGGGAAACACTTACCAACATGTTCACAATCATCGGCATAGCAATTGTTCTGGGGTCGGTCATCACCGGCTACGCCATGGGAAAAGGCAATTTCCACATCCTGTTCCAGCCGGCGGAGATAATCATCATCTTCGGCGCCGCCATCGGCGGCCTGATCATCGCCTCGCCGGGCAAGGCGCTGAAAGTCATTGTCGGACACCTCGGCAGCATCTTTTCCGAATCCCACATGAACAAGGCCCATTACCTGGAGCTGCTGCTGCTGATGAACGCCGTTTTCTTCAAGATCAAGAAGGAGGGGCTGGTCGCCATCGAGTCCGACATCGAAGATCATCCGAAAAGCCCTCTGTTCCAGAAATACGCCAACATCATGAAGGACCGCGAGGTGGCGGAATTCATCTGCGACACGGTCCGCACCATGCTCAGCGCCAATTACCCGGCCTACGAGTTGGACAACCTCATGGAGATCGACCTGGAAGCCAATCAGCATGAACGGCTGCTGCCCGCCCACAGCATCGCCCGGGTAGGCGACGCCCTGCCCGGCCTGGGTATTGTCGCGGCGGTTCTGGGTATTGTTATCACCATGGGCTATATCAACGAATCGGCCGACGTTCTGGGCCACCATATCGGCGCGGCCCTGGTCGGCACCTTCTTCGGCGTGCTTGCCTGTTACGGATTTGTCGGACCCATGGCCACCAAGCTGGAACACCATGCCCAGGAGCGCGAGACCTATCTGCGGGTGATCAAAACCTCCCTGCTGGCCGCCTATTCCACCAGCTTCATGGTGCAGTTCGCCGTTGAGGCGGGCCGCCGCGCCATCCCCGGCGATGATCGCCCCTCCTTTGCCGAGACCGAGGAGGCCATCAAGAAATGGAAGACAAAAGCATAATCATCAAGAAGATCAAAAAGGTCCAGGGCGGCGGCCACCATGGCGGCAGCTGGAAGGTGGCCTTTGCCGACTTCATGACCGGGATGATGGCTTTTTTCCTCCTGATGTGGCTGGTCAACATGACCACCCAACCGCAGAAGGAAAAACTGGCCCATTATTTCCAGGAGTACAGCATCTTTGCCGAGGGCGGCGCGGGCGGAAGCGCGGAGATGATCGCCACCGAGCAAGCCCAAACCGAGGCCCAGATCACCGTTACCCAAGCCCCGGCCGCCGCCGGGGCAACAACGGAAGGGGAAGGAACCGCCGCCGGCCTGGAACGGCTCAAGGATCAGCTGCAAAAGGAGATCGAGCAGCGGCTTGCCGAGCTCAAGGATCAGGTGCGCATCGAGGTGGTCGAGGGCGGGGTCAAGGTGGACATCATGGACAAGGAGGGAAACCCCATGTTTCCCTTGGGCAGCACGACCCTGACCGAAAGCGGCCAGAAGATCCTGAAGGTGCTCTGCGACAATATCAAGAACACCACAAACCGCATTGAGATCGAAGGCCACACCGATGCGGTGAGTTATGCAAAAAAAGAATTCGGCAACTGGGAGCTTTCCACCTCCAGGGCCTCCGCCGCCCGTCTTGAGGTGGAAAAAAACGGCATCCCGCCCAGCCGCCTGCTCCGGGTTTCCGGCTATGCGGCCACGGAGCCGATCATCAAGGACAACCCCTTTGACCCCCGCAACCGGAGAATAAGCCTGCGCCTCTACCCGGAAAAGCAGAGCAAGTCTCCAGACCGGACGCCGCAACCCAAGGCCCAGGTTCCGCCGCAACCGACCCCGCAACCAGCCCCCTCGCAGGCCGCGCCCCGGGTTCAGCCGCCACGGATGAAGTAATCCAAAGGCAGATTCTGCCGCCGAGCCGATGAATGGGGCTGGTCCGTAACCATCCCTAGCAACAAGAGCCGCCCCCCGGTTTTCCCGCCACCGAGCAGCAGGCTTCACTGCCGCGGCCCAGCATGGTATTGAATACCGCCTGGGCGCAGCCCACTCCGCTTTGCACCCAAATCGCCCCGACCGGGCAATTCATCATGC
>DASWIU010000035.1:0-3266 GCA_036397515.1 Desulfurivibrionaceae bacterium
AAACGAGATCAATGCCGTTCGGACCGGTTTTGGCGCCCAGGCTCCCCTTGCCTCCCTCACGGAAATCCCGGTCCACGACGCAGTCGCCTCCCCTCTCGACCTTGCCGACGACCTGTTGCGCCGCCGCTGCCTGCGCTGCCATGTGTACAATGCCGGCGACGGCTACCCGGAAACGACGCGCGGCACCGGCTGCGCCGCCTGCCATCTCGCGTACGGCAACGGCAGGATGACCGGCCACGCCTTTGTCAAATCCCCACCGGACAGCCAGTGCCTGCATTGCCATTACGGCAACTTCGTGGGCGGCGACTATTATGGCCGCTTTGAGCACGACTTCAACCAGGAGTACCGCACCCCCTACCGCACCGACGCCACGCAGTGCCGACCCTACGGCGTCGAGTTCCACCAGCTGGCCCCGGATATCCATCAGCAGAAGGGCATGGCCTGTATCGATTGTCACAGCGGGGCGGAACTCATGGGCCGGCACAGCGGGGCGTCGGGAAAGGAAAAGGCTCTGACCTGCCTCACTTGTCACGGCTGGCGCAAAGGGTTGCCCCTGCCCCTGGATAACCTCCGGGTCGAGGCGGACCGACTGGTCCTTACCACCCGGCTGAGCGGCAAGAAGCTCGTGGTGGTCCAGCCTGCGCATCCAGCCCACAAGCAGTACGAGAAAAAGGCCCATTGCACCGTGTGCCACAGCCAGTGGAGCTTCAACGACCAGGGCACCCATCTGCTCCGCACCGAGCATCCCGAGCATCCCGCCTGGTCCAGGCTCGCCGTGCAGGGATGCCCCGAGGTGGAGGAACAACTGGACAGCTCCACCGGCCAAGCCCCTTCCCAGCGGGACAAGATCACCGGTCTGCCAAGCCCCGGCCTCTGGCTCAAGGGCTATGAGCTGCGCCGCTGGGAAAGCCCCCTGGTCGGGGTCGGGCCGGACGGCAGGCTCCGCATCTTCCGGCCCATCCTGGACCTGCATCTCTCCATGACGGACGCGGACAACACGGTTGTCTTCGACAATGTGGGAGTGGAGCCCGCGTGGCGGCGCTATCTCCCCTACACCCCGCACACCGTTGGCAAGGCCGGGGCGTTCTTCAGCGAGCGCCTCAAACCCAATCTCCCCATTGAGACGAAACCATGAGTTGCCCCAGGCATAGCCGAACAATCTTCCTCCCGGCCCTCCTGATTTTGGGCCTGACCACCTTTTCCGGCTGCACAACCGTGCTCACCAGCACTCCGCCGCCGAAAGCTGCCCACTACGCCAAGCCAGGGGCCAAGGCAGGCCGGATCCCGGCCACGCAAAGGCCCTACCAGATTGAAGGAAAAACCTACTATCCGCTGCCCTCTGCCGAGGGATACCGCGAAACCGGCATTGCCTCCTGGTATGGCATTCCCTTCCACGGCCGCAAGACCTCCAACGGCGAAACCTACAATATGTACGACTGGACCGTGGCCCACAAAACCCTGCCCATGAACACCCGGCTCCTGGTGGAAAACCTCGGCAACGGCCGCTCCACCACGGTGCGGGTCAATGACCGCGGCCCCTTCGTGGGAACGAGAATCATCGATCTCTCCTACAATGTCGCCCGAGATCTGGGCATCATCAAGAAAGGAACCGGCAAGGTCCGGATCACCGCCTTGGGCGAGGCGAAAACCGTCCGGTTGGCCGGCAACAAGACCGCAACCCGCTTCCTGCCCCATGAGGATTTCCAGAAGGGTGATTTTTATGTGCAGATCGGCGCCTTCACCGTCCAGGAGAATGCCGACCGGCTGAAGGACAAGATGAACAAGGGAGGCAGGGAGGCGGAGACCGTCCGCCATGACCGGGCAGACCAGGTATTCTACCGCGTCCAGGTAAAGGCCGGGACCACCCTGGCCGCAGCCAAGCAGATGGAACAGACCCTGGCCGGTTCCGGTTTCCCCGGGGCTTTCGTGGTGGCGAGATAAGCCTGCTCGCGGACAATCGCTTGACAGCCTGCGACCGATCATTATATCCCATACCCATGGGTTGCTCTCTCTAACGATTACGCCGTTTCCACTCTGCCGAGGAGGGCTGTCATGATCTTCAAGGTCTTCAAAAAACAGGAGCTCGCCCGGCTCCATGCGCTGCTGGCCGTCAACATCGTGGTCGGCCCGGTGGCCAAGGGCAACGACCGCACTGGCAAGCCCCTGTACGATTTCGACGTGGTCTACGATTTTAACGAACTCGCCCTCGACTACACCCAGACGGTGCATTCGCCCAAACGCTTTGTCCTGCCCTACCAGGAAACCCTGTCCACCTTTGCCCTGGCCGGCGACGGCTGGGAAAAGCAGGTGGACCTCAATGTCTACCGCCCCCTGGTCTTCTTCGGCATGCATGCCTGCGACATCAATGCCCTGAACAAGCTCGATCTGGTCCTGGCGCAAAGCACCTACCCAAACCCCTACTACATGGGCAAACGGAAAAACCTCTTCATCATCGGCCAGAGCTGCAACCCGGAACCCCAATGTTTCTGCCGCTCCATGGCCACAGACTCCGTGAGCCACGGCTTTGATCTGTTTCTCACCGATCTGGGAGGCAAATATTTTGCGGAGATCCTTACCGCCACGGCCTTTGACCTGCTGAGCCAGATCAAGTGTCAGGAGCCGAGCGCCAAGGACCACACCCTGTACAAGCATGTCGCCAAGGAGAAGCGCAGGCACTACACCGCCACGGTGGATACCTCGGACCTCACCAAGATCCTCGACCTTGAGTTTGAATCAACAGCCTGGGATTACTGGGGCGAGAAATGCCTTTCCTGCGGCACCTGCGCCAATGTCTGCCCCACCTGCTACTGCTATGGCGTTGAGGAGCAGATCGATCTCGGCCTGAGGCACGCGAGCAAGACCAAGTCCCTGCATTCCTGCAACCTCATCGACTTTGCCACGGTGGCAGGCGGCCACAACTTCCGACCAACCAGCGCCAGCCGGTTGAAATACCGGTACTATCACAAGCACCGCGGCTTCGTGGAGGCCTTTGAGGAGTCCCTCTGCGTTGGCTGCGGCCGTTGCGGGGCAGCCTGTCTTGCCGACATCACCCCCCCCGAAGTCATCGCCAGCGTCCGGGGCAAGGAGTAAGCCATGCAGCACAAACTCGCTTTTCTCGACATTCTCGGCCAGGATTCCGGCGCACGCCGCCAGCAAGACCCGGCCAGCTTCGAGTATACCCTGCCGGCCGAGATCACCAGCATCTACCCGCTCACCGCCACGGAAAAACTCTACCAGATCCGGATCATCGACCCTGAGCAGCGGGA
>DASWIU010000036.1:0-2723 GCA_036397515.1 Desulfurivibrionaceae bacterium
GCTGTTGTTAAAGGTCAGCTCCCGGCACATCCCGGTCGCTTTATCAAAACGTTTCGAAGCAACTCCGGCCACAGCCGGGGAGATATTCCCGGCAAGAACAACCACCACCCCAACCATCAGTAATCGTTTCAGTTCCATCGCCACTCTCCCTTTGTACCCGTTTTTAACCAACGCCCAGGCCTTCTTCTCCAGGAAACTTACCCCCTACCCGCTGCTCATCATGCTCCTCCGTATTTCTTCAACCACGCAATCACCATAAGGCCATAAGCAATTGCGTATACGCTTATCGTGATGGCCAAAAAAATTATTTGCCCAGGCAAAAAGCCCCGGGGCATGTTGCACGGTTTTCACTTTCCGGACGAGACCGCGGACTGGCTGGTCTCCAGCTTCTTGGCCAGATCGGCAACGCAGTATGGATTTTCCTCGCTGGAGGAAAAAATCCGTACGATCCTGAGCCGCGAAAGATCGCCAGGCGCCTTGAAAAAATCTATGACTTCATGAATTCCCTGGTCGCCCAGAATGTCGCCTGTCACCATAACATCATAAGCATTTGCTTATTGTCAATATTTTTCAACAGCCTCCTTGGTTGGAATCGGCACCGCTGCCGCACCACCCAAAACGTCGCTGAAAACAATGCGATGTAGCCCGGCTGCCGCTTCTTGACAAGCATACCCCCCCACCGGCCAAAAAGGCCGTTTGGGAACTCTCACGCCATGGGCTGCGGAGCCGGAGGATTGATGTGACCGGACACGCGGGCGATGCGGCGGATCATCTCTATCTCCATGAAAGGACGTCGTTATTTTGCTTGTGTTTTACAAGCGCCCCAGACGATAATATGATATGTTATCAATCACCCAAACGAGGAGGGAATATTATGCGAAAATGGAAAATTCTGTTATGCATGATGGGTCTCGGTCTTTTAGCAGCCTGCGGAACGAAGCAGGCGGATCTCCCCCACGATGGAGGCGATCTTGCCGCCAAACTCGGGCAGGGCTATGTGCAGAAAGTGGATACCGCCCTGTTTATGCTGGACGCCTCTTCGACCATGTTCGACGGCTATGAAGGGGTGCAGAAATTCAGCACGGCCCAAAATCTTCTTCTGCGCATGAACAGCGCCATTGCCGGCCTGAAACTGGAATCCGGCCTGATCGTCTTCGGCCCGTCAACCGGTCCGAACCTCCAGGACAGCAATCTCGTCTATGGCATGAAAGCCCACAGCGCCGCTGAATTCACCAAAGCGGTCATGGCCACCAAAATCGGGGGCCTCACTCCCCTGGCCAAGCCCCTCACCGGCGCTATCGATATCCTGCAGAACAGCAAGGGCCGTATTGCCGTGATCCTGGTCAGCGATGGCATGGACACCAACACCAAGGATCCCATCAAGGCCGCGGCGGAATTGAAGAGAGCCTATGGCGACAGAATCTGCATCTACACGGTGCTGATCGGCAACGACCCGAAAGGCAGGGCGACCATGGAAGGCATCGCCAAGGCCAGCGACTGCGGCTTTGCCACCACCGCAGCCACCCTTTCTTCCGGCACGGAACTGGCGAGCTTCCTGGAAAAGGTCTTCCTGGAAAAAGGGGTTGCCAAAGCAGCCCCAGCGCCAATGCCAATACCAATGCAGGAACGCATCGTTCTGCGGGGGATCAACTTTGATTTCGACAAGGCCATCATCAAGCCGGAATTCATGCCGGTGCTGGATGTGGCCCGGGACATCCTGAAGGAACGCCCGGATCTTAAGGTGGTGGTCGAAGGGCACACCTGCAACATAGGTACCGACGCATACAACCAGAAACTCTCCGAGCGCCGGGCCAAGGCGGTCTATGAGTACCTGGTGAAAAAAGGTGTCAATGCCGGCAACCTCAGCACCGTTGGCCTTGGCGAAACCCAGCCCATGGCGGACAACAAGACGGAAAGCGGCCGACAACTCAACAGACGGGTTGAGTTCAAGCTCGCCCAATAACCGGACACTCAACAAGAAGGGACAGCCAACGGTTTTGCCAACGGCTGTCCCCTTCAGGAAAAAGACCTATGAAACTCTTCTCTGCGCCTGGGAAACACCCCCTGGGCCTGCTTTTCGTTTTCGCGGCCCTGCTGCTGTTTTTTCACAGCCCGGCCTCGGCCGGAGAAACCGTGCCGCCAGCCATTCTGGCAAGTTTCGACGGCTTCAGCAAAAGCTGGATGGCCCGGCTTGAGCGGGTCAACCAGCAGAACCTCCAGAGCCTGAAACCGAAATCTGCCGCCAATGACCGGGTGGTCGGGCGCTATATTTGTTATGGGCCGGACTGCGTTCAGGAAGTTCGCGGCACCGATTCCAAGGTCACCCCCTATGTGGGGATTATCCGCTATCCCCAGAAGGTGATGGAGAAAGAGGGGGAGACCCTGAAAAACATGAAGGCCCATCCAGGCACCCAGGCCAGCGAAATCCAGGTCACGGAGATTTTTCGATACACCGGAGGTCGCTGGGTGTATTGAAGTTTTTTCTTGTCGTGCTACAATGCCCATCCGGAACAACTGTTCTGGCTGGGCATTGTTTTATGGTATTCCCGGTACGCCACGCCCCCCTCTCCTCCGAGGTATTTATGCCGCGCCTGATCTGTTACTGTTTTGGCCACACCGAAGAGGATCTGCGCCGGGATGTTGTGGAGCACGGCCGTTCGCTGATCATGGAGCGCATGGTTTCTGCGAAAAAAGACGGCCGCTGCCGATGCGCGGAGAAAAAT
>DASWIU010000037.1:0-9399 GCA_036397515.1 Desulfurivibrionaceae bacterium
ATCTCGGAGACCAGGGTGATGCCCGCCCCCAACTCCCCGGCCAGGCCGATGCCGGCAATGAAGCGCAGCGTTGCGTAGGCCGGCAGCGAGGTGGCCAGCCCGTTGGCCAGGTTGGCCAGGGAATAGATGAAGATCGAGGCGAACATGATCGTCAGCCGCCCCTTGCGGTCGCCCAAGACCCCCCAGAGAATCCCGCCGACCAGCATCCCGGCCATCTGCATGTTTAACAGAAACACCCCGTTGTCGATCAGCCCCTGCCCGGAAAACCCCAGGGCCTTGAGGCTCGGGACCCGGACGATGCTGAAGAGCACCAGGTCGTAGATATCCACGAAATAGCCGAGGGCGGCGACGATGACCGGCAGGCTGAAGACCTGGCCGAGGCCGACTTTGGTGTGTGGTTTCATGGCGGTGTTCGGCAATCGGTTCCGCGCTCCAGTGGTGAGGGAACAAAAAAAACCACCGACAGAGCCGGTGGATTACCCGTTTGTTATTATGGCAGGGATGCCCTCGCGTCTCGACATATCGCCGGAGGGGAGCAACGCCGTGCTCTCCCCCGCTCAGGTTCTCACATCGACCAGTGCTCCGCCTAACTCCTGGATCCTGGCATCGATCCTCTCCAAGGCTTTGTTCAAGGTCTGGTAACTGATCTCGGGCAGCTTTCCTCCCCAAGCCTGTTCGGCCTCCTGAAACCCCTTCTGTACGCCCTCCCGGCCGGCCTTCAACCGTTCGAGGCTCTCGCCGGCTCCGGTCAGGACAAAATCGGCGATGCGCTCGGCCGTCTTTGTCACGCCGAAGTACCCGTCCTCGGCAATCAGGGATTGCGCCTCCTCCGGATTTAAATCGACCAGAGGCTTGCCATTGTATTGAAGCTTTTCAAGATCAAGCCCCTTGCCGGCAGCCCGCTGTGCTAGGCCGGACTGCGTCGCGAAACCTTTCTTGGCCTCGGTTTTTACGGTCAGCAGAACCTCGACCATTTTTGCCTTTATGGAAAGAGCCCCTTCCGCGATCATCGCCTTCCCGGAGGCTTGGCCGTCTTTTTCCCTGGCAGGCGGCCCCTTGATCAATTTCTCCTGCCCCGCATTGAAAGGCTGTCCCTGTCCCTTCATTTTCCCGATCTCCGTCATGGTTCACCTCCATGTTAAAAGGTTTGCCTGCATGGAAAGTTTATATCTCAATATATATTATAATAACGAAAAAGCGGCAAGAGAATGGGGAAGGCAATCAGCCTGCAAACCGGCATAACCCAAGGGCCTTTTTGCTGATACTGCGAAAAACATTTTGCAGCGGGACCGCGAGTTGACGCCTCTTTTTCCGCCCGGGATCAGCTTTGAAAAGCCCGTTTGAACCGGGAATTACCCCCATGACCAGAACGAAAAAAAGGGTTTGCAGCTAAAAAGCTGCAAACCCTTTGATTGCACCGTGGTGCCGGGACCAGGATTCGAACCAGGGACACTCGGATTTTCAGTCCGATGCTCTACCGACTGAGCTATCCCGGCAAAAAAGTAGCTATCATATATTGAAATCTGGCCTGCTTGTCAACCTAATTTCACGAGTCCGCTATTTCATAACCACCCGGGTAGCGGCCAAATGATCGTGCCAGGCGCATTTTTCCCGGTCGATAATAGTCCAGAAAAGCCCGAGCCCCAGAGGCAGGATCGAGAGGCCATAGCCGATAAAGCGCAGAAAGGCCAAGCCCGGAGTCACCTCCCCGCCGTCAACCCGCACCACTCTCAGACCCATGAACATCTTGCCGAGGGTCTGCCCCTGCCAGCCGTGCAGCGCCAAAAAATATACGGCGACGAAGAGGGGAAAGCTGAGCAGGAACAGCAGAAGGCACAAGAGGAGGGAGGGAATCAAGACGAGCCAGTGCGGGGAATACGCCCACAAAGCCGCTGCCGCCGCGCACAGGCAGCCGAAATAGAGGAGGTGGATCAACAGGATATCGATACCCAGGGCCATGCCGCGGGCCAGGAACCCGGCATATTGCCGCGGAGGAGTGTTTTCCGCGGGCCGGGCCAGGGCGGCCCCATTACTTATCATCGTTTTCCAGGGTCAAGCCGAGATCCGGGATGTCGGCCACCGTGCTTGCCGTTTTCTTGGACGTCTCGGCGGAGTCTGGGGCGTTCTCGCCTTCTTCCAGGGAAAGCCCGAGAATATCTCGTTCTTCTTCCCTGTCTGCCGATTGCGTCGGCGCATCGTCAAAGCCCATCAGAGAGGAGAGGTCGATAATCTCATCATCCTCTGCCCCGGCAGAGGGGCGCTCCTGCTCATCCGCGCTCAAGAGTTCATCGGGATCAAGGCCGGGAAGCTCGATGCCCATGAGCGAATCTTCTTCCTCATCCTTGGCCGGAACCGGGGCCAGGATCGTTTCTTTTTGCTCGTTTCCCAGATGCACCTCCTGGGGCGGCATGAGGTCTGAAACATCGATATCCTCGAGACCAAGCGAGGGCAGGGGCTGATCTTCCAGCTCGCCTTCGTCCAGCGGCGCCCCGGAAAAATCGAGTTCATCCTCGCCGGCCGGCGGCGCTTCACCCCCCAGCTCGTCCAGATCGAAAGATTCTTCTTCCTCGTGGAAGACAGGGCTCGACCCAGCCTCGGCTGATTTTTGTTTCCCGAGGATCGCGTCGAGGAAAAATGGCGTCGCCGCCTTGCTCACCGTGCCTCTGAGTTGTTCGTCCGCGGCGGTTAAGTCATTGCTGCACTTGCCGCAGGATCTTTGCCGGTCAAACGAGATATAGCCGCATTTTGGGCAACGCATGGTGGATCTCCCTTTGCACAGTGACGCTGACGCTCAAACCGCTGGCCCGCCAAGAAAAAAAGTATGGATAACACTACAACTTTATTATATATCCATCACAGATGGTCAAGACATTCTCCAGCATCCGTAGCAAAAAAGCAACCACGGTTTGCCCGGCCCAAAAAACCCGGTGCACGGTTTCTTGCAAAACACGGCGAATCGCGGTACCTTTTCCCTGCCCGAGCATTTGCGCCAAACCCGCAAGCGGTCACAGGCCACCGCACCTCCTTTGTCATCGGCCTGTGCGCATACCCGGTGTATGGCGAACAGGCCTCTTTCGCGGATCTGCGGCACCCTGCAACCGCTTGCACATGGGGGGACAAACGTTATAGTAGATTATTTTTCCCGTGATCAATTGCGCCAAACCCTTTTCTCAGAGGAGAGAAAAATGAGCTTTTCCTTCCCCCCGCGTTTTGTCGTCTGCCTGTGCCTGCTTGCTCTTGTCGGCTCCGGTTGTTTTTACCGCGATCCGGTACGCCATCTTTCTTCGGATATCTGCCTGATTACCCCCAACCTCACCCAGCAGGAGGTTCTTGCCTATCTCGGCTTTCCGGATGAAAAAGAAAAGGGGGAGCAGGGCGAGATCTGGATCTACCGTGAGGTGAAAAAAAGCTTCCTGCGGAAAACCCCCTATATCGGAGAAAAGATAGGCTCGGAAAATTACGATGTGGTGACCATAACCTTTACCGGGGACACGGTTGCCACCTGCCTCTATCGCGCCTATAACGAAGAGGAACTGAAGAAAAGCGGCGTTACCGGCAGTGAGCCGCGTGCGGAGTAACAAGTACGAAAAATTCCGGACCCGCATGGTCGAGGAGCAGCTGCTCCCCAGAGGCATTGAAGATCAGGCGGTGCTCCACGCCATGGAGGTGGTGCCCCGCCATCTTTTTGTCGCCGACGCCTTGCACGCCCAGGCCTATGGCGATTTCCCCCTGCCCATCGGCCACGGCCAGACCATCTCCCAGCCCTATGTGGTGGCCCTCATGACCCAGCTGCTCCAGCTCACCGGACAGGAGAAGGTGCTGGAGATCGGCACCGGTTGCGGCTACCAATCCGCCATTCTCGCCGCCCTCTGCGAACGGGTCTACACGGTGGAACGGCTCAAGCCCCTCCTGGCCCGCGCCCGGCGGACCTTTGACCAGCTCCAGATTTACAACATCATGAGCAAGGTCGCGGACGGCACCGAAGGCTGGCCGGAGAATGCCCCCTTCGCGGCGATCATCGTCACCGCCGCCGGCCCGGGGATTCCGCAGCCGCTGGTGGATCAGCTGGCAGACCCCGGCGTCATGGTGCTGCCGGTGGGTGGTGATCTGGAAGGCCAAACCCTCCTGGTGGTCAGAAAAGAAGGGGGAGTGGTGACAACCACCGAGGTGGAAAGCGTCCGCTTTGTCAAGCTGGTCGGCACCCACGGCTGGAAGGCGGCCTAAACCTGTAAGCGATCATAGGGCACCGCATCTGCTTTGTCATCGGCCTGTTCGCATACCGAAAAGTATAGCTCTCAGGCCTCTTTCGCGCATCTGCGGCACCCTATGACCGCTTACTTTTTATCCGTGAAGTAGTTGCCCGAAGCGATCATAGCTCTGTTTCAAACCACACCCTTTCACTTCCCTGCTCTCACCCGTTTGGCCAAGCGTCGTACTTCGCCCAGGGTTTCCGCCAGATCAAAGGCCAGAAACCGCCGGTTCTCCATGACCACTTTGCCGTCGATGAGCACGGTGGCGACATCGCTGCCCCTTCCCGCATAGACCAGGGTCGCCGGATTATGCCAGGGGGTCAGGTGGGGCTGCCTGCGGTCGATGATGAGGCAGTCCGCCCGCAGCCCCACGGCCAGGCGGCCGGTCTGCTGGGCCAGGCCGAGAACCCCGGCGCCCCCTGCCGTGGCCATGTCCAGCAGGGTGGCGGCGGGCAGGCGGGTGGGATCGTGGGCGGCAACCTTGTGCAATCTGGCGCAACTTGCCATCTCCTGGAAAAGATCCAGATCGTTATTGCTGGCGCAACCGTCCGTGCCCAAGCCCACCTCCACCCCGGCTGCGAGCAGTTCCGCCAGGGGGGCGATGCCCGCGCCGAGCTTCATGTTGCTCTCCGGGCAGGTGACCACCTTGGCCCCGCTCTCCCGCAGCAGCTCGATATCCCCCTCCTCCAGCCAGACACAGTGCACGCAGACCGTTTTTTCATCCAGCACCCCAAGGCCATGGAGCAGGGCCACCGGGGTGCAGCCGTGTCGTTCCTTGAGCTGGGCCACCTCCTCCCGGGTTTCGGCCAGATGGATGAAAAAAAGGCTTCCGGCCTCGCGAGCCAGCCCCTTGGCCCGCTGCAGGGTGTCCGCGCTGCAGGTGTAGGGAGAATGGCAGAACAGGGCCGGAGTGAGCAGGGGGTTTTTCCCCTGCCAGGCGGAGAGAAAATCCGCCGCTGCCGCCAGGTTTTGTTTCGGATCCGGCACGCCGGGCGCCGGGAAATCGATGATGCCCTGGGCAGCCACCGTGCGCAACCCTGCTTCGCAAAAGGCTTGTGCCGCCGCATCCTCATGAAAATAGGCGTCCGCCACCGTGGTGGTGCCGCCCATGATCATCTCGGCCGCGGCAAGCTTGCTGCACCAATAGACCATCTCCGCATCCACCAGCCGCGCCTCGGCCGGGAAGATATGCTCGGTAAGCCAGGTCATGAGCGGCAGATCATCGGCCAACCCCCGAAACAGGGTCATGGCCCCATGGCAGTGACAGTTGACCAGCCCCGGCATAACCAGATTGCCCGCGGCGTCAATGATCCGCTCCGCCCCAAGTCGCGCGGGCAGATCGGCCATGGCGCCAATCCCGGCAATAACCCCCTCCGCCACCACAAGATAGGCCGCCTCCTGCAAACGTCCGTCCGAGGGATTTGCCAGGAGCGTGGCATTGGTTATGAGCAGATCGGGGTTTGGCACGGAGAGAGGCCCAGGCAATGGTTACAATGGGAGAGGGATTCAAGGTAGGCGAAGGGACACAGCGGGAGGCCTCGGCTACGGCATCAGATAAAAGCCCAGTTCCAGGTCGGTGCCGGCCGGCTCGTCAAACCGCAGCCCAAGGTAAGCCCCTTCGACGAGCCGCACCACCCCGATTTTTTCTATCCAGGTTCTTTTGGGATTATCAAGGGTGAAACCCAGAATAAGCCGGGCGCTTTTCTCGAGCCGGTGCCGGCCCATGGCCGAAAACCCGGCGCCATGCATGGAGAGGTTTTCAATCCGGCAGTTTATGGTTTTTTTGGCCAGGGAGAGGTCGGGAATATCCCTCTCGTCGAAGAGCACCTGGTAGATCCCCTCAAGATTGGTGGCCTTGCGGTAAAACTTCCGGTACTCGAACCGCACGGGAAAAACAGCGGCGCAGGCGCAGCGGATTCGGACCACCGGCGCCAGGGAGGCCAGATCCTGCATGTGCACCGTTTCCACCAACCCGCAGGATTCGCAGCGGATTAAGGCGCTGCGATCCTCTTTCACAAAAACCTTTTGCGCCTGTTCCTCTCCCATGTTTTCCCCCTCATGGTGTCGGTTGTAACCGGAAAAAGCTTTTTTCCCATCGTCCGGTTTTTCGCTAACCCGGAAAAGTCTATCACGTCCTCCGGCGGGAAGGAAGGGGCGAGGCAGATTTCTCCTTCCGCCGGGTTTGTTACGGACGCTTTTTATTATCCCGCAGAGTTTTCCGAATCGCAAGGGCCAGGTCGCTGATGGAAAAAGGCTTCTGGAGGAAATGGATGCCAGGGTCCAGCACCCCGTGATGGGCGATGACATCCGCCGTATAGCCCGACATATAGAGGCATTGCATCGTCGGCCGGAGGGAAGAGAGCCGTTGCACCAGCTCCCGGCCGTTCATTTCGGGCATCACCACATCGGTGATGAGCAGCTGGATTTCTCCGGGGTGCTCCTGGACCAGCTGGATCGCCATCATCGGCGTATTGGCGGCCAGCACCGTGTAGCCCAGGCGCCGCAGGATGGTCCGGCCGAGATTCAGGATCGCGGCGTCGTCTTCCACCAGCAGCACCGTTTCCGTGCCGCCCGCGGGTTCTTCCCGCGGGCTCGTTTCCTCCGGCACCGTTTCGCTGGCGAAGCTGGGCAGATAGATGCGGAAGGTGGCGCCCTGCCCGGGCTCGCTGTCCACGTTGACAAAGCCGTTGTTCTGTTTGACGATGCCATACACGGTGGCCAGCCCCAGGCCGGTGCCCTTGCCCTGTTCCTTGGTGGTGAAAAAAGGCTCGAAGATCCGGGTCAGGGTTTCCTTGTCCATGCCGCAGCCATTGTCGCTCACCACCAGCAGGACGTATTCGCCGGGGAGGCAGTCCGGGTGGTCGGCGCAAAAGGCGGCATCCAGCGAGACATTTTCCGTTTCGATGGTGATCTTGCCGGTATCGGCAATGGCGTCGCGGGCGTTGATCGCCAGGTTGGCCAGGATCTGATCGAGCTGGGAGGGGTCCATTTTCACGGGCCACAGGCCGTGCCCGGGCAGCCAGGCGAGGTCGATATTTTCGCCGATGAGCCGCTGGAGCATTTTCAACATCCCCGCAACGGTGTCGTTCAAGTCGAGGATCTTGGGGATCGCCGTCTGCTTGCGGGCAAAGGCGAGGAGCTGGCGGGTGAGATCGGCGGAGCGCATGGCCGCCTTGCGGATTTCCAAAAGCCCCTCATGCACGGGACTTGTTGCTGCAACCTGGGCGAGCGAGAGGTCGCTGTAGCCGAGAATCGTCTGGAGCATGTTGTTGAAGTCATGGGCCACCCCGCCGGCCAGCCTGCCCACCGATTCCATCTTCTGGGACTGGAGCAGCTGCGCCTGGAGTTTCTCCTTTTCCGCTTCGTTGCGCTTGCGGTCGGTAACCTCCCAGACGGTTGAGAGCATCACCTCTTGGCCGGGGATCGCCATATTTTTCGCGACAATATAGGCGGTCTCCTCCCCCGTGCGGGAAATGGGCACGTCTTCCCACTGCATCCGGGCCGGGTCGCCACTGGCGCATGCCTCCACCACCCGTTTCTTGATCGCTTCCCTGAAGGCCGGATCCTCGTATGCCGCCTCCCAAAACGCATCCGGCGTGGCGAGCGCTTCGCGGGTGGTGCGGTAAAACTTGGGGAAATTGTCGTTCATGTAGAGAAATTCCACCACCGGCGCAATCGAGTTGACCGCAATGCCGATGGGGAGATTGTCCAAAACCGTGCGAATAAAGATCTCGTTTTCCCGCAACGCTTCTTCCGCCTGTTTGCGTTCGGTGATATCGGTATGGGTGCCGAGCATCCGCAGGGGGCGGCCGGCGTCGTCGTATTCCACCACCTTGCCCAGGGAAAGGATCCATTTCCAGCCGCCGGCCTTGGTTCGCTGCCGGAACTCCACGCGGTACGCCGGGATCTTGCCGGCGATGTAGTCCCGATAGGTAGCGGCCACGGGTTCGTGGTCGTCGGGGTGCAATCGTTCGATCCATTTGGCGTTGGTCTCATGGAATTCGGCCGGATCATACCCGAGCATGGTGGCGTATTCCGGGCTGACCTTGGCCTCGCCGGTCTGGACATTGAGATCGTAAAGACCCTGGTTGGCGGCCATGAGCGCCAAGCGAAGCCGCTCCTCGCTGGCTTGCAGCTGGGCGCTGAAATCCTCCCGCCCCAGCCGGTTGACCATCAACGAGCCCAGCAGGGCCGTGGCCAGAGGAAAAATCAACAAAACCGGCAGGCTGATCTGGGCAAGCACCTGCAGGGCCGTAGCCCAGGGCAGGATAAACATCAGCGCCAACATGACCGCATGGACGAGAACGCCAAACAGGTAGAGCTCGCGCCAGGAAAATTTCTCCGCGGTCTGCCCGCGATAATGGCGCCAGACAAGACCCAGGGTGCCGGAGGCCAGGATCACCGCAACCCCGGTCACGGCAGCGGGCCCACCCAGGGAGAGGCGAAACGCAACGGCCATCGCCATGGCCACGGCGGTCGGCACCACCCCGAAAAACAGGCCTGCCACACCCAGGAGCACCGAGCGGGTGTCGAAGACGATCCCGGTGACATAGTGCCAGGAAGAGAGCATGATGATGATACACAGGACGCCGAGGGTCACCCCGATGGACAGCTGCGCCAGCAAGCCCGGCTTTTGCAACCGATAGCGGCTGGTGGTCACGTCGTAGACAAAGGCGATGGCCAGAAGCAGGGCGGCGTTCTGGATGAGGGCGGGAAAGGCATTGTCAAACATGCGGGATCATTCCTAGGCGGGGTTTAAGACCAGAGAGGCGAGCGCATCTTCTTGCGTGCCGCGGTTCCCTCTGTTCCCTCTTATACCACATTTTCCCGACTGCGGCTCTCGGCACGAAAAATGGTTTTCAGGCAAAACCCGAAAACCCTTGTCATATAGGAATCAAACCGACACGGGGGTGCCCCCGGGGATTCGAACAAATGACTTTCGATACATTGATCGAAAGTACCACCTGGAATGGTGATTGATGTTAAACCACTTTCTTGTCGGTTGCGGAGGCGGTCTCCTCGCCATCTTTGATCGGCAACATCACGGTAAAGGTTGCGCCTTCCCCCGGCCGGCTCTCAACCCGGATTTCGCCATGATGTTTCTTAACGATGCCGTAGCTGATCGACAACCCCAGGCCGGTGCCTTTGA
>DASWIU010000038.1:0-10152 GCA_036397515.1 Desulfurivibrionaceae bacterium
AGGCCATGCAAGGGACAGGCATCGCAGAGCGGCTTGGATTTCTTGCAGTATTCCTTGCCGAGACGAACCAACAGGGCGTGGTACTCGTTGAAGAGCTGCACCTCGGCGGGCAGCTTGCCCAGGAAGAGATCCTGAATCTCCTCATACCCGGCCTCTTCCGCGATAAGGTCATGCCGGAGCAGAATGCGGTAGGTGTAGGCATCCACCACAAACACCGGCTTGCCCGCGGCATAGAGGGTGATGGAGTCGGCGGTTTCCGGACCGATCCCCTTGATTCCCAACAACTTTTCCCGGAGGGTGGGGGCATCCTGATCGAAAAAGGTCTCCAGATCTCCGCTGTCTTCCCGGATAGCGGCAAAGAGGCCCTTGAGGCGCTTGGCTTTCTGGTTGTAGTAGCCGGAAGGGCGGATTTTTTCGGCCAGCACTTCGAGCGGCAGGGCTTCCAGGGCGGCAAAGGAGAGAAGCCCCTCCTGGCGCAAGGTATCCATGACCATGTCCACATTGCGCCAGCTGGTGTTCTGGGTCAGCACCGCGCCGAGCATGATCTCAAAGGGGGTTTCCCCGGGCCACCAGTGCTGGGGGCCGAAATGGTCGAAAAGACGGGTATGGATTTCCTGAATCCGGTTGGTCACGGTTGTGGCGGCCTAAAAAATCAGTCGGAACGCATGAAGAGGAAATAAATGGCGATGGCGATGGCCCCGATAAAGACTCCGGCCACGGGCAACACCTTGTCCAGCTGGAGCTTGTCGCCCACCACCAGATTCTCCATGTAGCGGCTCCCGCTGAACAGCCAGAGGCCGAAGCCAAGACCGGTCAGAACCAGGGTGTTCATCGCCTGCTTGTAGAGATTGTAGCAGATAAAAGCGATGAAGGGGGCCAGGAACCAGGTATTGGTAAAAAGGCCCTTGGCATCTACCTCGCGGAGTTGTTGCGGCACATTGGTACTGTTGAGGAAATCGACAATCTGCCCCAGGAATTCAATCATGTGGTGCGTCCTCCTCTGTGGTGATTACGAAATTACTTGCAAGCGGTCACAGGAACCCTGTAACCGCTTGTTTTGGGGGTATACACCCCTCAAGGCTTACCCCGTGATCAATTACAATTACTTCCGCAGTCGATCCGGCGCGGTGGCCTGTTTGTACACCTTGATGGCGCAGTAGGAGCCGCACATGCTGCAGGCGTCGCCCTTGTAGGAACTCCCCTCTTCCCGGAAACGCCGGGCCTTTTCCGGATCGATGGACAGCTCGATCTGGCCTTTCCAATCCAGGTTGTTGCGGCACTTGGCCATGGCGATGTCCTTGTCGATGGCGCCGGGCAACCCCTTGGCGATATCCGCCGCATGGGCGGCGATGCGGGAGGCCATGACCCCCTCGTGCACATCCTCGGCGCTGGGCAATTTGAGATGCTCGGCCGGGGTGACGTAGCAGAGAAAATCAGCCCCTGCCGCCCCGGCAATGGCGCCGCCGATGGCGCCGGTGATGTGGTCGTAGCCCGGGGCGATGTCGGTGACCAGGGGGCCCAGCACATAAAAGGGCGCCCCGTGGCAGAGCTGCTTCTGGAGCAGAATATTGGCCTGGATCTGGTTGAGCGGCATGTGGCCCGGCCCCTCGACCATCACCTGGACCCCGGCCTCCCAGGCGCGCTGGGTCAACTCGCCCAGGTGGATCAGCTCTTGGATCTGGCCCCGGTCGGTGGCATCGGCCAGGCATCCCGGCCGGATGCCGTCGCCCAGGCTCAGGGTGACCTCGTGCTCCTTGAGAATGGCCAGCAGGTCGTCGAAGTGTTCGTACATGGGGTTTTCTTTGTTGTTGTAGCTCATCCACTCGATGGTAAACGACCCGCCCCGGCTGACCACGCCCATGAGCCGCGGATGGTTGCGAACCCTGTCCATGGTGCTTCTGGTGATGCCGGAGTGGATGGTCATGAAATCAACCCCGTCCTGGGCCTGCTGCTCAATGCCCTTGAACATCTGGGCAACCGTGACATCGCCGATCTTTTTCTTCTGCTTCTCCACCACCTCGGCAATGGACTGATAGATAGGCACGGTGCCCAGAGGGATGGGGCAGCTTGCCAGAATCTCGCGGCGGATGGCGTCCAGCTCGCCGCCCATGGAAAGGTCCATCACCGTGTCGGCCCCGGCCTTGAGGCAGACGCAGAGCTTTTGCAGCTCCTGGCTCACCTCGGGATAATCCTTGGAGGAGCCGATATTGGCGTTGACCTTGGTGGACAACCCCTTGCCCACGGCCATGATCCGGTCGAACTTGTGGTTCTTGTTCTTGGGGATGCAGATCGTCCCCAGGGCCACCCCCTGCATCAGGGCCTGGACCGTGATGTTCTCGTTGGCCGCACAATTTTCAAAAAGAGGGGTAAGCGTGCCCCTGATCGCATCTTCTCGAATACTCATCACAGGTTCTCCGGTAACCGGCGGCGCAAGCCGCCTGGTGTTGACAGTAAGAATAAAGGAAGTTTAAGACGCAAAAACATACCAGCGGCCTTTTTAGAATGCAATGTAAATGTATGGGAACCGTGGGGGGAAACAGCTATAACACCCCGTGTTCATGGAGAATTTTGAGGCCGATCCCAATGAGAACCAGGCCGCCGACAATCTCGGCCCGGGCGCCCAACCGCGAGGCCCCGCCCAACAGACAGCCCAGCCGCAGACCGAGGGCGGTGAGGGCCGAGGCGACCAGGCCGATGATCAGGGCCGGGAGCCAGACGCTGATCTCCAACACGGCAAAGCTCAACCCCACGGCCAGGGAATCGATGCTGGTGGCCACCGAAAGGGTGACCAGCATCCGCCCCCGGGTGGGGTCCGCGCCCTCGCCCTCTTCCTTGACCTCCCGGATCGCTTCCCGGATCATCTTGAGCCCCACAAAGGCAAGCAGGCCAAAGGCGAGCCAGTGGTCAAAGCTCTCGATCAACGAACGGACCGTAAGGCCGCCCAACCAGCCGAGGATGCTCATCCCGGCCTGGAAAAAGCCGAAATGGAAGGCCAGACGAAACACCTGCCGGGAATTAACCTGACAGAGGCTGACCCCGGCGGCCAGAGCCACGGCAAACGCATCCACGGCCAGGGCCAGGGCGATGAGCAGAATGGTGGAAAATTCCATGGAATGGACGGCGCGGATGAGGTTTATGAGGGGAACGGCTCGGGGTTGCGCCGCCAATTGACCATTTTTCCCCGGCACTGGCAAGAAAAAAGCCCCCGGCAAAAAAAGAGCGGAATTACCGCCAAGGTTTGGTATCATTGCGCTAGGTCACGGCCTTTCAGTCCTGACTTACTGAAACAGCGGCACCCAACAAGAGGTTGTGATGATTAAGATAATGCTGGTCGATGACCACGAGATGGTCAGAACGGGCCTGAAATCCCTGCTGGAAACCCAGCCCGACTTTCAGGTGGTCGGCGAGGCGGGAAACGGAATCGAGGCCTTGAGCAAGGTTGGCGAGCTTGCCCCGGACGTGGTGGTGATGGATATCAGCATGCCGCTGATGGACGGCCTTGAAGCAACGAAAAAAATTATCGAGCGGCATCCGGATTGTCTGGTCCTCGCCCTGACGGTGCATGAGGACAAGCAGTATTTCTTCCAGATGCTCCAGGCCGGGGCCAAGGGCTACCTCACCAAGGAAGCCGCGGCCGACGAACTGGTGGCGGCCATCCGTTCCGTGGCCGCGGGCAATGTCTATCTGCTGCCGGCCCTGGCCCGCTGGCTTCTCGAGGACTACACCGAACTGGCCAGCCAGGCCCAGGTTTCCTCGAAGGATATCGACCACACCGGCCTGGACGTCCTGACCCTGCGGGAGCGGGAGGTGCTGGAGCTGGTGGCCGAAGGCAACACCACCCCGCGGATCGGGGAGATTCTCACCTTAAGCCCCAAGACCATCTCCCGGCACCGGGAACGGATCATGAACAAACTCAATCTCCATTCCACCGCGGAACTGGTGAAATTCGCCATCCGAACCGGCCTGGTGAAAGCGGGCTGAACCCTTAGGGCTCTTCGCCCTCGCCATTCCCCTCTGTTTCCGGCGCGACCTTGCGGCAACCGCACCTGCCTTTTTCCCCCCGCCCCAGACACCGCCGGCAGCGCTCATCGCTGCACAGCTGACAGGAAAAGCAGTCCGGACAAGGGTGCTTTTGCCCGCCGCCCTGCTTCTTTTCGGGGACGTAGACCTTGCCTGTTCCGTCGGGGAGATCGACAAATGGCATCCGGAGGGCTCCTTGTCGTTGCCTGCCTAAAAAGAAGGGGGCCAGCCACTCAATTTTTCAGACTGTCAGGGCCTGCGGCTCACCGCTCTCAATGGGCAGGCTCGGGTCCCTGGACCATTCGTTCCAAGAGGCGAAGTAGAGCCGCAGCCGGGTAAAGCCGGCCAGCTTCAGCGCCACATAGGTATTGGCCGCCCGCGAGCCCTTGAAACAAAAGATGATGATGTCGCTGTCCGGATAGATCTGCCGGCTGGCGCACAGCGCCCGGATTTCATGGGCGGGCCGGAAGGCCGGGATCGCCGCCCTGTTCATGAAGCGGTACCATTCAAGCCATTTGGCGCCGGGAATCCGCCCTCGCCGGGGAGCAAAGTCGACGCCGTAGGGCGAGGAGCTCTGGCCCAGCCATTCGTCGGCATCCCGGTTGTCGAGGAGGATGGTTCCCGGGTCGCCCAAGGCCTTGAGCACATCCTCCCGGGTGGCCATCAGGGCGTGGTTTGGCCGGGGGATAAACCGGCTGGGCACGGACGATGTCTTCTCGCCGGTTTCTTCGGGCAGGCCGTTCTGCTGCCAGGCCAGGAAGCCGCCATCCAGAATGCCGCAATCCCGGTGGCCGAGATAGCAGGCCAGCCAGTACCCCCGGCAGGAAGCGCCATAGCGGGTATCAAAGCTCTCTTCGTAAAAAATGACCTTCCGCTCATGGGTGACGCCAACCCGGGAGAAACTCGCCGCAAAGGCGTTCTGCAAGGCAGCCAGCCCTGCGAGGCTGCTCTCGCTTAAAAAAGAAAAAATCTCCGGCAGATTCACCGCTCCGGGGATATGCCCCTGGGCAAAGGTGTCCTGATCGCGGATATCCACCAGCAGCACCGAGCCCTCTGCCAGGAGCGCCTGGGTTTCCCGGAGGGTGTAGAGAATTTTTTCCGTCATATTTATCTGCCTTTAAGGTGAAAAACAGCCGCACGATCCGCTGTACCTCCCCACTATAAAACCTTCGCCCCTGGACCGCCCGGAAAATTCTCCCACCAGCCTTCGTGCCCCCCGTGCCTTTTTCCTTTTTTTCTCCCTCCTTGTCGAAACACTTTTCTTCCTCTATATTGCGATGAGGAGGTAGCACAATGGCTCTTGATCCACAGATGAAGATTTTACTCGTTGAAGACGCCGGAACCATGCGCAAGATGGAAGCCCGGATTCTCGGCCAGGTCGGCTTCAGCAACATCGTCGAGGCGGTGGACGGCAACGAGGCCATGGCAAAGCTTGGTGCCGAGAGCGACATTGCCCTGGTCATCAGCGACTGGTCCATGCCCAACTGCGACGGCTACCAGCTGTTGCAATGGATGCGCGGCCAGGAAGCCTTCAAGAATCTCCCCTTTCTCATGGCCACCGGCCACGGAGACAAGGCCTATGTGGCCAAGGCCAAGGAGGCCGGGGCCAACGGCGTAGTGGCCAAGCCTTTTACCCCGGACGAACTCAAGGTCCTCATCGAGGAGATCTTCGGCCTCAAGCAGGCTCCTGCCCCCAAAAAAGAGGAAGGCCCCAAGATCAGCGCCGAGGGCAAGGTCCAGCTCAAGATGGCCCATATCCAGATCACCGACCATCTGGCCCTGGGCGTACTCAAGCACCAGATAGCCTCGGGCCGGAAAAACCCGCGGCACTTCAGCCTGGACACCCTCTGCATGCCGGGTTGGAACCCGGTGCAGAACGCCCTGGAAAAAGGCGAGGTGGACGGGGCCTTTATCCTGGCGCCCATGGCCATGGATCTCTTCAGCTACGGGGTGCCCATCAAGCTGGTGCTCTTCGCCCACCGCAACGGCAGCATCTGCGTGCGCAACAAGACCGGCAAGTACGCCAAGCCCTACCAGCAGTTCTTCAAGCACAAGACCTTCTATATCCCCCACAAGATGTCGGTCCACAACATGCTCGCCCACATGTACTTCACCCAGATGGGGTTGCGGCCCGGGGTGGCGGGCAAGGAAGCGGTCAACGTGCTTTTTGACGTGGTGCCGCCGGTGGCCATGCCGGAGTTTTTAAAGGAAAATCCCGAGGCCAGCGGTTTTCTGGTGGCCGAGCCCATCGGCTCGCGGGCCATCACCGCAGGCATTGCCGAGCGCCAGTTCCTCTCCAGCGAGGTCTGGCAGGACCATCCCTGCTGTGTGGTGGTCTTCCGGGATGAGATCATCCAAAAATACCCGGAGGCGGTACAGGAATTCACCACCATGCTGGTGGAAGCCGGCCTCTATATCCGGGATCATGTGGACGAGGCGGCGGAAATCGCCGTGGCCTTTCTCGACCCCCAGAAAAAAATCGGTCTCGAACCCGCCCTGCTCCGCAACGTGCTCTCCGATCCTCAGGGGATCACCACGGACAACCTCTATCCGGTGCGCGAGGATCTGGAGACCATCCAGGATTACATGACCAGCAAGATGGAGATCGGGAGGCGCATCGATCTCGCCGAGTTTGTCGACACCCGCTTTGCCGATATCGCCTGCAAGAATCCGCCGGCCGCCGCGGGAACGGGCCAGGAAACGGCCCAGCCCCGGGGCGCGGCCCGGAAACTGGGCATCGACCAGAACCTCGTCTCCCGCGAGGGCAAGTATCTGATCTTCACCCTGGGCAACGAGCGGTACGGCCTCGCCGTCCTCGATATCCGGGAGATCATCGGCCTGATGACTGTCCACGAACTACCCCAGATGCCGCCTTTTTTCAAAGGGGTCATCAACCTGCGGGACAAGATCATCCCGGTCATGGACATGCGGGGCAAGTTCGGCATGGAGAGCGCGGAGTACGATACCCGCACCTGCATTATCGTGGTGGAGGTTTCCGGCCTCACCGGCTCCCGGCTCATCGGCATCATCGTCGATGCGGTGTCCGAGGTGGTGACCATCAAGGAGCAGGAGGTGGAAGATCCCCCCAAATTCGACAGCGCGGTTGACAGCCAGTGCCTGCTGGGCATGGCCAAACTCGCCGAGGGCGTGACCATCCTTCTGGACATCGACCGCCTCATGCATGTCCAGGAGGCGGTACTGATCGGCGAAGCCGCCTAGTACCTTGTACCTCTTAATATTTTAGAAAAACTCCCCTCCCCTTGCGGGAGGGGTTGGGGGTGGGGGTAGCTACAACCTGCTGAGATAATGGCAACTTCCCCCTCTCCCTAACCCTCCCCCGCAAGGGGGGAGGGAATTAATTTGATGTCGATTAAAAAGTTACAAGGTACTAGGAAACGGCGGCGCAGAAGGCTGCAACGGCTACAGACTGAACACGGCGGCGGCATCCCGATATTTGTCAACAAACTCTTCGATAATCAGGCGCATGTTGCTTTCAAAATTCGGCACCTCGGGCAGCTCATCTTTCCTGCTCTCATAGGCCAGCACGTCAAAAAAGAAATCCCCGGCGCTGCCCGCGTCGTATTCGGTCAGATGCACCAGCTGGTTGGCCAGATAGATGATTTTGGCCCCCAGCCTTTTTGACTGGGGCTGGGTCAGGTCATGGTGCAGACCGACCGGAACGCAAACCGCCTCCGGCAGCCCCCATTTTTCCAGCAGAGCCATAGCCACCTCGGCGTGGTCCGTATGCAGCAGGCTGCGTTCCACGGCCAGCAGTTCCGCCTGCATGTCGCTTTCATCCCGGCTGTAGCTCGCCACCTGCAAGGGCCGATCCAGGATCACCTTGCCCACGTCATGGAGCAGACCGGCGGTGTAAATGGCGGAGGTATCCCTGGCCTTGGCGTAGCGGGCAATGATGTTGGCCAAAATAGCCACGGCAAAGGAGTGGCGCCAGAGCTCGCCCCGGCCCAGGGCATAGGCCGCCTGGGGCAATTTGAGCAGCCCGACCGAAGCGCTGGTGATGGAGATGATCTTGACCGCGTCCACCCCCATGCGGACGATGATGTCCTTGACCGAGGTGATTTTTTTCATGTGGCCGAAATAGGCGGAGTTGGCCATGTGCAGCATGTTGGCGGTGAGCCCCGGATCCTGCTCTATCTTTTCCGACAGCTTGGGAATAGAGCAATCCGGCGCATGGGCCATGGACAGGACATCCAGCGCCACCTCCGGACACGGCGCGATCTTTTCCACATCCCTGACATATTCCGCGGCTACATCCATCATCGCTTATTATCCCGGCGCAAAAGGTATGGGTCGATTCATGGCCCACCAGGGCAGATAAAAATATTTGATTATTGCTCCGGTGGTTAAATATTGAAAGGTTTATCGCGGCTGAAGCCGCTCCTACCGGGCCGGAGCGTATCGGTTGTTTGTAGGAGCGGCTTCAGCCGCGATAGCTATCGGCAGCTTTGCATATTTAACCCCCGGAGCAATACCACTAATCTTCAGTCAGTTTTTTTCCGTCATTCCGGCGAAAGCCGGCCGGAATGACTTATTCGCAAGTAAATCATTGACCCAAAACTCGCACGATCAACTGGCTGACGCATGGCATCCGCGTGCCGGCTGAAATTCGATGGTAATCAAATAAAAAAACGATGCCAACGGGGCGATTATCACATATCCGGACGCAGTTGTAAATGTTTAGGAGGTGTTCCGGAAATACTCTCGCCGTTACCCGCGGCATACAGGGCAACTAATATTTCAGGCATTTGCGAACCACGGCTTGCCGCGGCTTGACAGAGCCTTGGGGATGATTATTTTTGACCCAACTTGCCGTTTTCGGCAGATAACAACTATTCCGGACAACAGGCACAAGCGCCTGCAACGCCCCAACGAATCCATTTCAGAGAGAGAAACAATGAGTCCAAAAAAATCCGCCCCCCAGACCGAGACCAAGGAATTTCAGGCCGAAGTAAAAAAGATGCTCGATATCGTGATCCATTCGCTCTACACGGAAAAGGAGATCTTCTTGCGCGAATTGATCTCCAACGCCGCGGACGCCCTGGAAAAATTTCGGCATCAAAGCGTGGTGGAGGAGGAGGTCTTCGACAGCCATGTGCCTCTGGAGATCGTCATCGAATTTGACGAGAAGGCAAACACCCTCACCATCACCGATTCCGGCATCGGCATGGATCGGGGCGAACTGGAGGCCAACCTGGGCACCATCGCCCATTCCGGCTCCAAGACCTTTTTCAGCAAGCTTTCCGAGGCGGACCGCAAGGATGTGAACCTGATCGGCCAGTTCGGCGTGGGGTTTTATGCCGCCTTCATGGTGGCCAAGAAGGTCAGCGTCAAATCGCGTTCCTTTCGCATGGACGACATGGGCCACGAATGGATCTCCGACGGCGGCGGCACCTTCACCATCGCCATGTGCCCCGGCATCCGGCGCGGCACCAGCATCGTCCTGGAACTCACCGACGAGGCCAAGGAGTATGCCGACGAGCAGACCATCCGCAGGATCATCAAGCAGTATTCCAGCTTTGTCCCCTTTCCCATCAAGCTCAAGGGTGAAGCGATCAACACGGTCCAGGCCATCTGGACCCTGGGCAAAAGCGAAATCACTGAGGAGGCCTACACCGAGTTTTATAAATTCATCGCCAATGCCTTTGACGAACCCCTGGCCCGGCTCCATTTTTCCGCGGACGCGCCCCTGGCCATCAAGACCCTGCTCTTCATCCCCAAGGAGAATTTCGAGGCCATGGGTTTCGGCCGCATGGAACCGGGGGTCAATCTCTACTGCCAGCGGGTGCTGATCGAGCAGCACAGCAAGACCATCCTCCCGGAATGGCTCCGCTTCCTGCGCGGGGTCATCGACAGCGAGGACCTGCCCCTCAATATCTCCCGCCAGGCCCTGCAGGACAGCGCCCTGGTCGCCAAGATCAACAAGGTGGTGACCAAGCGGGTCCTCAAATTCCTGGAAGAGCTGGCCAAGAGCGAACCGGAAAAATACACCGAGTTCTGGAAAAACTTCGGCATGTTCATCAAGGAGGGGGTGATCTCGGACTATGCCTACCGCGAGGAGGCCGCCAAGCTCCTGCGCTTCGAGTCCTCCAAAACCGAAGCCGGTATCTTCAC
>DASWIU010000039.1:0-4769 GCA_036397515.1 Desulfurivibrionaceae bacterium
TCCCGGGTGGTGAAAAAAGGCTCGAATATTTTTTCCCGGAAATCTTCCGGAATGCCGGGGCCGTTGTCAACAATCTCAAAAACCATGGCTGCTTCCGGTATTTTCTCGGCCCGGAGCAGTATCCTTCCCTTTGCCATATTCCGGCAGGCATTGGCACTGTTGGCAATCAGATTGAGAAGCACCTGTCTGACCAGCTGGGGATCACCCCAGCACTCAAGATCGGGCGCAATCTCCAGATCAAGAATCAGGGTGGGGTCCCACTCCGGGTCTTGACTCAGGGTTTCCACGGCCTCCCGCGCCAGAGCCCGCAAGGAGAACCATTCCTTTTTCGGGGCGACCGGCTTGGAGAAGAGGAGGAATTCATGGATGGTTGCATCCAGCCGGTCTGATTCCCGCAGGATGATGTCAAACAACCGTTTGTTGATCGAATCTTCTTGGCTTTCCCTGTCCAGCAGCTGCACGGCCCCGGAGATGGCGGCCAGGGGATTTCGGAGTTCATGGGCAATGCCCGCGGCCATCTCCCCGATGGTCGCCATTTTTTCGGCCTGCTGTACCTGGGCCTCCATCTTCTTTATCTGACTGAGATCCTGCAGGGTATAGACATAGCCGTTTTCGTTGCTGTCCGGAGCGTTGAGCCGGGAGCAGGAATATCCCACCGGGATTGTTTCTCCGCTTTTGCGGGGGATGGCGGCCGTATGCCGTCGCCCATCGTGGAGCAGGGGCGTTTCCAGGCCTGGGAACGCCCGGGAAAGTTCCCGGCCGAGGATCTCGCCGGATCTGTAGCCGGTTATGACTTCCGCCGCCCGGTTGAAGGAGGTTACCCTGTTTTCCGCGTCAACGGTGATGATGCCGGTGTTGATGTCGTCAAAGATCTGCTTGTAGAGAAAGGAGAGCCGGTCATAATCGATTGCGGTTTGAAACAGTTCCGCTTCCGTCTTCTGGAGCCGGGTCGAGAGCATGGAGCTCAAGATGGCAACCAGGAAAAAGGTGAGGCTGTAAATCGTAAAATAATGGAGAAGCATCTGCAGGTTGTTCAGCTGGCTGGGGTAGGCCTGGACAAAGCGGGAGGCATAGCCGCCATATTCGACCAGGAGCAGGGCGCCGAACAGCAGGGTGCTCAGCGCGGCAAAGAGCAGGCTGCCCCGCCGGAAAAGCATGAAGGCCCCCATGACGATGGGGAAAAAATAGACCACCGTGAAAACAGACTGACTGCCGCCGGTGGAAAAAACCAGGAGGGTCACCAGCAGGGTGTCGAGGATGATCTGCATATAGCCGAAGCGGGAATAGCACTGGATCATCCGTACCACCAGGGCGGAAAGGATGGTGAACAGATAGAGCCCGGCAATGAAATAGGCCAGATAGTGCAGGGGGGGAAGAAAGATCGAAGGCGCCTTTGTCTGGAGAAGGACGCTGACCCCCAGCATCAGGGAGAGAAAAAGCACCCGGAAAAATAGCAGCCACTGGATTTGTTTTTTGAGATGATCATTGGCGGCAGGCGAGCCTGTATGGGGGCAGAGGGCGGAAAGTCTCATGGGGCCTTTTTGATCAGATGTTATATTTTTTTGCCTTGTAGCGGAAGGACCGGAAGCTCATTTTGAGAAGATCCGCCGCTTTCATTCTGGAATTCTTGGTTCGGGCCAGGGCCGTTTGGATCAGCCTTTTTTCAATATCGGTGATGTACGGTTCAAGCCCGATGTCAAAGGCGGCTTCCTCCATTGCCCCGGAATCAGCCTCGCCGCCCTGCTTGGGGCCGGGGGCGCGGCCAGTCCGGTGTCCTGACAGGGTGAGGCTTTCCGGCAGGATGATATTGGAGGATTCCAGGGCGACCCCCCGTTCGACGATGTTTTCCAGTTCGCGGACATTGCCGGGAAAATCATAGTCCATCAGGACCTTCAGGGCATAGGAGGAGATCCGCTGCACCTCCTTGCCGAACAGGGCGGAATATTTCTTCAGGAAATGCTCGACCAGGAGCGGCACATCTCCCTTGCGCTCGCGTAGCGGCGGGATGCGGATGGGGACAACGGCCAGACGGTAAAAAAGGTCCTCCCGGAAGCGGCCGGCCATGACCTCTTCTTCCAGATTCTTGTTGGTGGCGGAGATGATCCGGACCTTGACCTTGATGGTCTCCGTGCCGCCGACTTTCTTGAATTCCCGTTCCTGCAAGACCCGCAGGAGTTTGGTCTGGATAAGGGGGGAGAGTTCGCCGATTTCATCCAAAAAGGCGCTGCCGTGGTTGGCCAGCTCGAACAGCCCGGTCTTGTTGGCAATCGCCCCGGTGAACGAGCCCTTGGCGTGGCCGAAGAGTTCGGACTCGATGAGATTTTCCGGGATGGCGCTGCAGGTGATGGGGACAAAGGCGTTTGCCGCGACCTTGCTGTGCTGGTGAATGGCCTGGGCCACCAGTTCTTTTCCGGTTCCGGATTCGCCATAGATGAGGATATTGGCCTGGGTCGGACCGATGCGCTGGATGAGGTCGTAGATCTTGAGCATCTCGGGGCTGTTGCCGATGATCCCCGCAAAAGAATCCCGGTCCTGGGCCGGGGTTTTTTCCTGCCGACTTCCCAGGGCCGCGGTGATGACCGAGAGGATGTCATCCACCTTGAACGGCTTGGTGATGTAATCGTAGGCGCCGTTTTTCATGGCCAGCACCGCATCTTCCGGCGAGGCGTAAGCGGTGATCAGCACCACGGGGATGGAAAGGTCCTGCTGTTTGACGTTTTCCAGAAGGGCGAGGCCGCTGAGATCCGGCATGCGGATGTCCGAGACGATCAGGTCGAAGTGGCGTTTTTGCAGAAGGGCGAGCGCCTCGGCGCCGCTTGCCGCGGCACGGGTTGCATAGCCGTTTTTCTCCAGGAGAATGGTGAGGAACTCCCGCATGCTGGGTTCATCGTCAACAACAAGAATCTCGGCTATCTCGGCCATGGTTTGTGCTCAAGGCTGGGGTGTTTTCCGGGTGGGGAACGCGAACGAGCTTATCTTAACAGAAAATTCCCTCCCTGAAACAACAAAAACGCGCAGAGCCGGGAAGCTCTGCGCGTTTTTGGGTGGTGCGGAAAAACCCGGAAACCGGCGGCCGGGGAATTATTCGGCGCCGACGCCGAGATAGGTCCGCAGCTTTTCATCTTCGAAAAGCTGCTCGGCGGTTTCTTCCTTGGTCAGGAGGGAAACGACGTAGCCCACCAGAAACGAGGCGGTCATGGAGACAATGGCCGGGTTCTTCAGGGCGAAGAGTTCGGAGCCTTTGGGATTATTAAAGACATCCACCCAGACCGTGGGGCTGATGATGATGAGGCCCACGGCCAGGAAAGCGCCGGTCAGGATGGCCCAGACCGCGCCGGCAGTGGTGAATTTTTTCCAGAAGATCGACAGGATCAGGGCCGGGAAGTTAGCGCTGCAGGCGATGGCAAAGGCAAGGCCGACCATGAAGGCGACGTTCTGGCCCTTGAAGAGGATGCCCAGCCCCACGGCGAACACGCCGAACAGCAGGGTGGCGATCTTGCTGGCCCGCACCTCTTCCTGCTCGGTGGCCGTGCCCTTCCGGATGACATGCACATAGATGTCATGGGAAAAGGAGGAGGCGGCAGCCAGGGTGAGACCGGCCACCACCGCGAGAATGGTGGCGAAGGCCACCGCGGCGATGAAGCCCAGGAAGGGGGTGCCGCCGAGGAACTCGGCCAGGAGCGGGGCAGCCATGTTGCCGCCCTTGTCGATATTGGTGATGACTTCACGGCCGATGAGGGCCGCGGCCCCGAAACCGACAATGGGGATGATGATGTAGAAGTAACCGATGAAGCCGGTGGCGTAGAGCACGGAGATCCGGGCGGCCTTGGCGTCGGGTACGGTGAAAAAACGCTGCAGGATGTGGGGCAGCCCCAGCAGACCGAACATCAGGGCCAGGCCGAGGGAAATCGCATCGATGGGGCTGGTGATCAGCCCGCCCGGCTCAAGCGCTGCCTGGCCATACTGGGTGGCCACCGCGGTATAGAGGTCTCCGGGGTTGAAGTTGAACTTGGCCAGCACCAGGAGCATCATCGCGGAGACACCGCAGAGCAGCATGACCGCCTTGACGATCTGGACCCAGGTGGTGGCCAGCATGCCGCCAAAGAGAACATAGGCCAGCATGATGCAGCCAACCATGATCTCCGCGTACTCATAAGGAATGCCGAACATCAGTTTGATCAGGCTGCCGGAGCCCACCATCTGGGCGATAGTGTAGAAGAGCACGGTGAGGATGCCGCCGATGGCCGAGGCGATGCGCACCGGGGTCTGCTTGAGCCGGAAGGCGACCACGTCGGCAAAGGTGAACTTGCCCAGGTTTCGCAGGGGTTCGGCGATGAGAAACATCAGGGCCGGCCAGCCCACCAGCCAGCCTACGGCGTAGATCATGCCGTCGTAACCCTTGAGGGCAACCATTCCGGCGATGCCGAGAAAGGAGGCGGCGGACATGTAGTCGCCGGAGAGGGCCAGGCCGTTCTGGAAGGCGCTGACGCTGCGGCCGGCGGCGTAAAATTCCTTGGTGGTCTTGGTGCGCTTGGCTGCCCAATAGGTGATCGCCAGGGTGATGGCGACAATGATCAAAAAGAAAATAATGGCAGGCGCGGTGGGGGTTCCCAGGGTGGTCTGGATGGCGCCCGCCGCCTGTTCGGTTACTGGTGGCATGGTGAACTCTCCTTGGCTGATGGTAAAGGGAAGAAAATGGAGGTGTTATTTTCCGAACAGCTTGGCCCGCAGTCTCTTGACCTCGGGGTCGTAAATGGCATTGGCCCAAA
>DASWIU010000040.1:0-6850 GCA_036397515.1 Desulfurivibrionaceae bacterium
CAGCCGTTGAGTTCAAGATGAGCGGCACGTATCTGGTCGAGGGCGCCTACCTTTCCGACGCACGCGGCGCCGGATTGGACGTTACCGAGGCGGCGGGCGAATCCACCCCTTCCGATGCTTACTGGCTGCATACCTTCGAGATGAAGCCCACCATGAAGGTCAACGACAAGATCTCCATGAGCGCCACGATCCGCTTGGCGGACGACACCTTCTGGGGTGGCCAGGCAGGTGGTGATACGGCGGCTGGGCGCGGTATCGGTGAGGCTGCCGGTGATGTCGAGGTTTGGCAGCTCTACATGGATTATGCCTCCCCCATCGGCAAGATGCGCTTCGGCCGCACCCCGGCCGGCCCGTACGGCACCGCTTTCAACGATCCGGACTTGCGCCGTGACCGGGTCATGCTCTGGCCTTCCTTCCTGGCAAGCGGTCCCTTCAGCACCCTGTTCTACATCCAGAAGAATACGGAAAATACCCAAGTTGGCACGGCAAACGATGAAACCGATGCTGACTCCGACACCTATACTGCCCGTCTGTACTACAAGACCGACAGCGTGGATACCGGCCTGAATTACAGTTACATGAACGACATGACTGACGACACCTTGTCCAACCGCAAGTATGATCTGACCGTTTACGGCAAGTTCAAGATGGACAACTTCTTCCTGAACGGCGAGCTGACCCACTTCTTCGGCGAGAAGGATTGGGACGCGGCAGCCACCCTTGACCGCGACTATGATTCCTGGGGCGGCATGCTGCAGGTCGGCGCAAAGCTTGATGCTCTGACCCCCAGCCTCATGTATATCTACGCTTCCGGCCAGGACAGGAACGCGACCGCGGCCAATGGCGGCGATATAGAGAGTTTCCTCACCGCCAACGGCACCGGCGATCTGTTCGAGCCCCTCTACATCCTCACCGGCCGCCACACCGGCATGCTGAACAATGACATTTTCGCTGTCAACACCGCCATGACCACCGCTGGCGTACACGCCGTTATTGCAGCAGCCGACTATGCGGTTTCCAACCAGTTGAAACTGCACGGCGCCATCGGCTACGCTCAGGCGGACGAGGCGGAGACTGCCACCTATACCAATCGTGACGACGAGTACGGCTGGGAGTACAACATCGGCGCAGCCTACAAGCTGCTCGACAACCTGACCTACGAAGCGCATTTCGGTTACCTCGATACCGGCGACTTCTTCAAGTCTACCGCCACCACCGATGACACCGAGAATGTCTACGTCCTGACCCATTCTCTGACCATGACCTTCTAATGCTGTTTATGCCTTGCGCATAGCGCCTTAGTTGGAAGCTGTTTGCATCAAGCCCTGCCGGAAATTCCGGCAGGGCTTTTTTGCGCATTGACAACCACGCGACAAATCATTACCTTAAAGTAATAAATTATAAAAAAGGTAAGGAGGTCGGCGCGATGGCTACAGCAACAGTGACCAGCAAAGGACAGGTTACCATCCCAAAAGAAATACGGGATTATCTCAAACTCCGAACAGGCGGGCGGCTTGAATTTTTAGTCGATCCGGAGGGGAGTGTACGCATTGCCCCTGCAACAGCGGAGGCGCGGCAGCTCAAAGGCATGATTTCTCCTGCGGGGAAGGCTGTCAGCCTTGAAGACATGCAGGCGGCCATAGAACAGGAAGGAGGAAGGTCGTGACCGGGCTCGACACAAATGTCCTGGTGCGGTACATCGTCCAGGATGATGCCGAACAGTCGTTAGCCGCCACCGCGCTTATTGAAGGCGGGGAACAAGCCGGAGAAACTTTTTTTATCAACCAGATTGTTCTCTGTGAGGTGGTTTGGGTTGTGAAGCGCTGCTACAGCGGCGACCGCGAAGAGATTGGGCGGATGGTTGAACAAATTCTGCGAACCGCCTCGTTCCGGGTTCAGCGTTCGGCGGAAGCCTGGAGTGCGCTCAATATCTACCGTAAAACCCCTGCGGATTTTGCCGACTGCCTCATCTCCAGCGGCAATCGCGCCGCGGATTGCACGGAAACCGCCACCTTTGACCGGCATGCTGCACAGACAGATGGATTCCGCCTCGTTTCCCCCTTGGCACAATAGGGCTGCTTTTTCTTCCTGCTTTTTGACGTTCCTCGAGCCCCCTCATTTCATCAAAACCGCCGAGATCATCATGGTTATCCCTAGTTTTCCAGTTTTTTTAGTAGCTGCGGCAAGCTACTAATTTTTCCGCCTTGTCTTTTCGCGAATTTTTCACTAATATAAAATAAAGCTACTTTTGTAGCAATTAGATTCGGAGTGAAGCCATGGGAATGCCGGTACGTATCGATGACAACTTGTACAATCAGGCGCGGGCCACAGCGCTGGCCGAGCGGCGGACGATTGCCGGGCAGATAGAATTTTGGGCGGTGGTGGGAAGAACTGCTCTGGATAATCCTGATCTGCCCATCGATTTTATTCGCGACTTGCTGGTGGCGCGGGGAGAAGGACCGACTCTTGCCACTCCTTTTGTGCCCGAAGGCAAGCGCGACTGATGGAAGCAGAAGTTCAGGTCCGGCAAAGCGCCACATTCAAACGAGCGTACAAGCGCCTTCATCCAAAACAGAAAGCGGATGTGGATGATGCCGTGGCCGAGATTGTGCGAGACCCGGCGGTTGGCGAAGCCAAGAAGGGTGATCTGGCTGGGGTATATGTTTACAAATTCAAATGCTGCGGCCAGCTCACCTTGCTTGCCTATGAATATGACCCGAAAACCCGGCTGCTCTTGTTGCTGGGCTCGCATGAAAATTTCCACCGGGACTTGAAACGATAGCCAATCAGCAGGCCCGCCACCCAAAGACTCTCCCTCCCTTGACTTCTCACGCCAATTCGGATAAGAATACCTGTTTTTCGGCCATTTTTCTCTGGTTGACGCATTTTCCCCGGCAAAAACGTCCGAGTGTTTTTATCTTCGGTGCAGGTGAGGCAAACGATGACCATTCAAGCCCTGAAAGGCTTTAAGGATATTCTCCCCGACGAGGTTGGGGTTTGGCAGCATATCGAGGCCACGGCCAGGGATATCTTTCACCGCTTCGGCTTCACCGAGATTAGGGTGCCGATCCTGGAAAAGACCGAACTGTTCGCCAGATCCATCGGCGAAGCCACCGATATCGTCGAAAAAGAGATGTATTCCTTTGCCGACCGCAACGGCGATTCGATCACCATGCGGCCGGAGGGCACCGCCTCGGTGCTGCGGGCCTTTATCGAGCATGGCCTCCAGGCCAAACTGCCGGTACAGCGCCTCTATACCATGGGCCCCATGTTCCGGCACGAACGGCCGCAGAAGGGGAGGTTGCGCCAGTTTCACCAGATGAGCGTCGAGGTGCTGGGGTTGGATCATCCCCGGCTGGATGCGGAGCTGATCGCCATGGCTTGGCTGATTCTGGAAGAGCTTGGCCTTACGACGAGCCTACAAATCAACTCCTTGGGCTGCCCGGCCTGTCGGCCTGCCTACAAAGAGACTTTGGTGAATTTCCTGGCCGCCCGCCAGGAGCAGATCTGCGAAGATTGCCAACGGCGCAGCCTGACCAACCCGCTCCGGGTGCTGGATTGCAAGAGCAGCCATTGCCAGGAGCAGTATGTGGCCGCGCCTGCCATTATCGACCATCTTTGCCCAGGCTGCAGTGACCATTTCGAGCAAACGAAAAGGAGCCTTGATCTCCTGGCGGTTCCCTATACGGTGAACCCCTTCATGGTCCGGGGCCTTGATTACTACACCCGCACCACCTTTGAGCTGATCACCGACGCCCTGGGCGCCCAAAGCGCGGTGGGGGCGGGAGGACGCTATGACGGCCTGGTGGAACAGCTGGGCGGGGCCAAGAACATGCCCGGTATCGGCTTTGCCATGGGCATGGAACGGCTGGTCCTGCTGCTGAGCCAGCAGAACGCGGATGCCTGCCCCGAGACCGCCACGGATCTTTTCGTCGCTGCCTTGGGCGAGGAGGCCACGGTCAAGGCCTTCCCCCTGGTGCATCTGTTACGGCGCAACGGGCTGCAGGTAGCCATGGATCTTGAGGGCAAGAGTCTGAAAAGCCAGATGAAGCAGGCGGATCGGGCCAAGGCCCGCTTCGCCCTCATTTTGGGCGAGGAAGAGCTTGCCAGGGGCGAAGCGGTGCTGCGCGACATGACCAGCAAGGAGCAGCAGCAGGTGCCGTTAGCGGGGCCGCAAGAGGCTTTGTGTGCGACGCTGATTGCGGCAATCGCAAAAAAAGAAAACCAGGGGACCAAAAAGGCGGATTTGTCCGCTTAACAGGCATCATCCAAAAATTCCCTCTCCCCTTGCGGGGGAGGGCCAGGGTGGGGGGGAATTTGCCGCATCTGACGCTCTTTGCAACGTCACCCACCCCCAACCCCTCCCGTCAAGGGAGGGGAGTGCAAGGTAAAACCGAAATACATTTGAGTTTTTCACTCTTCATTTTTCACTACCAAAAAGGAGCAGTCCTATGGAATCCATGGGAGGACTCAAGCGTACCCACCATTGCAATGCCTTGACCCACGCCGATGTCGGCAAGGAGATCGTTCTCATGGGCTGGGTGCTGCGGCGCCGGGACCACGGCGGGGTTATCTTCATCGACCTGCGGGACCGCTGGGGACTCACCCAGGTGGTTTTCAACCCCGAGATCAATGCCGAGGTCCATGCCAAGGCGCACGGCATCAGAAGCGAATGGGTGCTGGCCATCCGGGGCATTGTCGAGGGGCGGCCCGACGGGATGCGTAACCCCAAGCTGCCCACCGGCGAGATCGAGGTGCGGGTCTTGGAGCTGCGCATCCTCAACCAGAGCAAGACCCCGCCCTTCCCGCTGGACGAGGAAACCGAGATCTCCGAAACCTTGCGCCTCAAGTACCGCTACATCGACCTGCGGCGTCCCCGCATGGCCGAGAGCCTGATCATGCGGCACAAAGCGGCCCAGGCCATCCGCACCTATCTCAACGGTGAGAATTTTCTCGAGATCGAAACCCCGGTGCTCACCCGCTCCACCCCGGAGGGGGCCAGGGATTATCTGGTGCCGAGTCGGGTCAATCAGGGCAAATTCTTCGCCCTGCCCCAGTCGCCGCAGCTTTTTAAGCAGCTCCTGATGGTGGCGGGCATGGACCGCTACTACCAGATCGTCCGCTGCTTCCGCGACGAGGATCTGCGCGCCGACCGGCAGCCCGAGTTCACCCAGGTGGATATGGAGCTCTCCTTTGTCGAGGAGGAGGACATCTACGCCGTGGGCGAAGGGTTGATGCAGCTTTTGTTCAAGGAAACCATCGGCTTGGAACTCAGCCTGCCCTTTCCGCGCATGACCTATGCCGAGGCCATGGACCGTTATGGCTGTGACAAGCCGGATACCCGCTTCGGCTTTGAGCTGATCAGCCTCACCGAAGAGGTGCGCAGCTGCGGCTTCCAGGTATTCCGCAGCGTGGTGGAAAAGGGCGGCATGGTCAAGGCCATCAACGCCAAGGGCTGCGCCCATTTCTCCCGCAAGGATTTGGACGACCTCACCGCTTACGTGGCCAATTTCGGGGCCAAGGGGCTGGCCTGGGTTAAGGTCAAGCCGGAGGGCGAATGGCAGTCACCCATTGCCAAGTTCTTCTCCGACGAGGAGCGGGCCGGCATGGCCAAAACCCTGGACGCCCAGACCGACGATCTGCTCTTTTTCGTCGCCGACCAGCCTAATGTCGTGCACCAGGCGCTGTCCGAGCTGCGGCTTGAACTGGGCCGCCGCCTGAACCTCATCGACAAGAAGCAGTTCAACTTCCTCTGGGTCTGCGACTTCCCGCTCCTGGAGTACGACCACGAGCAGAAGCGGCATCTGGCCGTGCACCACCCCTTTACCGCGCCCAACGAGGAAGATATTCCCCTCATGGACACCGAGCCGGGCAAGATGCGGAGCCGGGCCTACGACCTGGTTTTAAACGGCACCGAGATCGGCGGCGGATCCATCCGCATCCATCAGAAGGAGATGCAGGAACGGGTCTTTGCCGCCCTGGGCATTTCGGAAGAAGAGGTGACCGACAAGTTCGACTTTTTGGTCAAGGCGCTGGAGCTTGGCGCCCCGCCCCACGGCGGCATGGCCTTTGGTCTGGATCGCTTGATGATGATCCTGCTGGGCCGCGACTCCATCCGCGATGTTATCGCCTTCCCCAAAACCCAAAAGGCATTTTGTCCGCTCACCGAAGCCCCGTCCGCAGTGGCGAGAAAGCAGCTGACCGAGCTGGGGTTGCGGCCGGATTGGAAGGAATAGGGACAGGAACAAGGCGAAAGGGAAAAGGTTCAAGGAAGACGCCAAAAAACCTTTCACCTCGCACCTTGCGCCTCGAGTATATCTCGCACCATCTCCCGAATCTGCGGCTCCGGGTCATCGGCCAGGGGCTTGAGGGGGGCCAACGCCTCGGGGGTGCCGATGATGCCCAGCAGATTTACGGCCTCGCCGCGCATCCACGGGGTTTCCTCACCAAGGATCGGGAGCAGGGCCGGAATGGCCAGGGCCACCTCCTGGGGCCGGAGGGCCTTGAGCTCTTCAAAAAGCACCGCCATCCCCATCCGCACCATGAAGCGCTCATCGCGCAACAGCTCGCCGCTGAGCGCATAGAGTGAAGTATCCTGTTTGAACATGGCCATGATATTCTCCACATGGCCCATCTCCAGAAAATCGGCAATGACCGTAATCAATTCCATCTGTTCTTTTTCGAGCATGGTGTTCCTTTGGTTCGTAGAATCGCGGCTGAAGCCGCTCCTTGTATCTTGTTTTTCGTGATGGTTAGCTCCCATCACACGAGGTGGAGAGAGCTTGAGCCGCTCCTGAGGGGCAAACCTTGATTTGTAGATGAAGCCCTCCTCCTCACTTTCCGCCGGACA
>DASWIU010000041.1:0-7014 GCA_036397515.1 Desulfurivibrionaceae bacterium
ATTGAGGGCGATGTCACCCATTACGAGATCGAAGACGATCAGAATGTCTTTTTTTTCTTCAACCCCTTTGACGACGTGATTCTTGAGGCGGTTGTGAAAAATATCCAGCAATCGCTACAAAGAAAACCACGAGAGATTGCCATCATCTATTACAATCCGGTCCACTCCCATATTCTTGATAACTCCTTTCTGCCCAAGAACGGTTATATTATCGGCGGTGAAGAGTATATGCTCTATGTGAATTGCTGATCCGCCGTTGCGGTGATCCGCTTAGCTTTTTCGTGTCGAAAACTGGCGCAAGCCGGTTGCCCCCAGATAGGTAATCCCGGCAATGACAATGATGGTCGGACCGCTGGGCAGATCGTTGCTGTAGCTGATCGCCAGGCCTGAGCCGATGAAGGCGATGCAGAACAGGGTGGCCAGCACCATCATCTGCCAGAGACCCTTGGCAAAGTTGCTCGCCACCGCGGCGGGCAGGGTCAGCAGGGCAATGACCATCACGATCCCCACCACCCGGACCAGCAGCACCACGGTCAGGGCCGTCAGGCAGAGGAGCAGCAGGTAGTACAGGTCGGTGCGCACCCCGCGCAGCCTGGCATACTCCTCGTCAAAACAGACGGCCAGAAATTTATGGTAAAACAGAGTGGCGGTTCCCACCACCAGCCCGTCCAGCACCAGCACCATCCAGAGATCAAATTCCGAGATCAGCAGGATATTGCCGAACAGGTAGCTCATCGGCTCGATGTAGCCCGGGGTTTTGGCGATGAACAGCAAGCCGATGGCCATGCCGATGGCCCAGAGCGCGCCGATAGCCGTGTCTTCCCGCTGGTTGGCGTGCAGGCTCACCAGGCCGATGATGATCGCCGCCAAAAGCGCCGCGGCAATGGCCCCGGTGAGCGGCCCGAACCAGGTAAGCCCCAGCTTGTGCTGGCAGTAGAGCCCGGCTCCGATGCCGCCGAGCACGCAATGGGCGATGGCCCCGGCGATGTAGGTGATGCGGCGGGCCACCACGTAGGTGCCGATGATGCCGAAGGAGAGGCTGGCCAGGATGCCGGCGGCAAAGGCATAGCGCAGAAAGGGAATGGCCGGGTCGGCCAGGGCCTCAAGAAATTCCATGGTTGCAATGTCCCTCCGGTGAGCAGCGGTGATCGTGGCGGATCATGCGGATGTCGCCGCCGTACATGTTGCGGATCAGCTCGCCGGTCAGTTCGCTGGTGGGGTGGAGCACGACCTGGCGGTTGACGCAGACGATGCTCTTGAAGAACTTCGAGGCAAAGCCGAGATCGTGGGTGACCAGCAGGACGGTGAGCCGTTCGTTGAGCTTGGCGAGGATCTCAAAGAGATGTTCTTCCGAGGCGGCGTCGATGTTGGCCGTGGGCTCGTCCAGAATCAGCAGCTCACCCTCGGCGGCCAGGGCTCGGGCAATGAGAACTCGCTGTCTTTGGCCCCCGGAGATCTCGGCAAACAGGCGGCCGGCCAGATCCGTCAACCCCATTTCCGCAAGGGCTGCCTGGGCTGCTTCATGGTCGGTCTTGGCATAGGCGCCGCAGAAGATTCGGTCCAACCGGCCCATGAGTACGACATCGAGCACGGTCACCGGAAACTGCGGATCGTAGCGCGCATACTGCGGCACATAGCCGATGCGCAACCGGCTTTTCTCCGGCGTTTGCCCCAGCACCTCAATCTCGCCCCGGTCCGGTTTGAGCAGGCCGAGGATGAGCTTGAGCAGGGTGGTCTTGCCGCCGCCGTTTGGCCCCACGATGCAGAGGGAATCACGGGCCATGATCTCCAGGCTGACCTGTTCCAGGATGGGTGTGCCGTTGTAGGCGAAATCAAGATCCCGGATGCGGATGGCGGTTTTTTGTGGGCTGGTGGCGGTCATGGGTTGTCCCTTCATTGTTTCAGCGATTGTCCGATGGCCTCGGCGATGGCGGCGAGATTGCGCAGCACCTCCTTGTCCAACGGATCGATGGGGGTCACGCTCCCGTTGATGGCTTGGGCCACGGTATCGGCGCTCTTGCTGTCGAATTGCGGCTGGACAAAGATGGTGCGCACCCGATCCTCCCGGGCCTGGCGGATAAGGGCGGTGAGCTGCCGCGGGGTGGGGGACTTGCCGCTGATTTCCACGGCCTTCTGTTTCATGCCGTAGGCCTGGGCAAAATAGCCGAAGGCCGGATGGAAGACGTAAAAGGTTTTGCCCCGGTGCGGGGCCAGGGTGGCGGTCAACCGTTTGTCCAACTCGTGGATCTCGCGCTGGAGGGAGGCGAGATTTCTGTGCACGGTCTCTTTGTGCTCCGGCATGGCGTTGCTCAGGGCCGCGGCCATATTATCGGCCATGATCCGCAGGTTGTCCGTGGCCAGCCAGAGATGGGGGTCTGCTTCGTTCTCGGGGTGATCTTTCTTGGCGTGCGTTTCGTGGTGCTCTTCCGTAAGGGGCAACCGGACGATCCCCCGGGTGGAATCCACGATCCGCAGATTGCGATTGCCGGCCGCGATCTTGGCTGCCAGCTGCTTTTCAAAGGGGATGTCCACCGTGAAAAACAGGCTGGCTCCGGCCAGGGCCGCTGCCTGGCGCGGGGTTGGCTCAAAGGTGTGCGGATCTTGGCCTTTGCCCACCAGGGTATGCACCTCCACCGCCTCGCCGCCGATTCTTTCGGCAAGATATGCCTGGGGCGGCACGGTGACAAAGATCCGCACCTTCGTTGCCGGTGCGGCGAGGGTATTGGTTGCCCAGCAGGGGAGAGTCAGAAAAAAAACCGCGGCGATACAGAGTTTGGCAAGGTTCAATGTTGGCATGGGGCTTCGTTGCTCCCGCAGACAAGATGCACGGCCTTGCACTCGTCGCATTTTTGCAGGGAATGGGTGTTGAGAAATTTGGCCCAGTGGGTGCGTTGTTCCGAGGTCAGAATGCCGGTACCCTGGCAGAGCGGGCAGCCGTTTTCCAGGGCGTTCAAAATGGCGTTTCTGATGAATTCTGATTTGTTGGGTACTTTGTGCAGGGCTTTGGCCAGTGTTTCATCGGCCTTGAAGGTGATGGTTTCCGGTTTTTTATTGCGCATGTTTCTCCCCTGGCAGTGTAAAGGCATAAATTTATCGTAATACAAAGTATTACCTGTGTAAACGGGAATATCAGTAAGTCTTTGCATGCTTGGCTGCGGTATCCGGGAAGAAAAGGGGGGTTGCTTCTTCGCCTCCTTATGGTATACATAACTAATTGCTTTTTTCTGGTTGTTTTGTCGGGCTAACCCATCATAAAAACGCCGTCAGCTGAAAGGGGTTTCTCATGTTTGGACTTGGAATGCCGGAACTCATCATTATTTTGGTGATAATCGTCATCATCTTCGGAGCGGGCAAGCTGCCTGAGATCGGCGCGGGAATCGGGAAGGGCATCAAGAATTTCAAAAAAGCCACCAGCGATGAAGACAAGCAGGAAAAAATCGAAGAAAAAGACAAGGAAGGGGGCTCCGGCTCCGTCTGAGACGATACTGCTGTTTATTGGTAACGATTGTAGATAAGGAGGATGAATATGTTTGGCTTGGGTACTCCGGAATTGGTTGTTATTTTGGGGATCGCCTTTCTGGTCTTCGGCGGCAAGAAGCTGCCGGAACTCGGCTCCGGCCTCGGCAAGGCCATCTCCTCCTTTAAAAAAGGACTGCGCGAGACGGAAGAAGCCGTCCCCGGCGTGAAAGAGGTCGCGGCTCTCAAGGAAGAAGTCGGCAAGGTCAAGGAGCTGGCCAGCCCTTTCAGCAAATAGGCACAACCGATTGTTGACTCAACAAGGCAGGCGGATACGATGGTATCTGGCTGCCTTTTTTTATGCCCAATATCCTGCTTGTCTTTCTGTCCGTTCTGTATATACAATGATGCGTTGTTGCCGGGTGACAAGCCGTCGCAACAGTCCTTTTTTCTGCTCCGTTATAATATAAAAAAAATCGATGGAGGCGGCATGACAGCGTTGCATCATATTTTTTCGCGCCGGGGGGGAAATCCGGCTTGTCAGGGGGGGGGCTTGGTCGTCCTGTTGGGCTGGGTTTTCCTTGCTCTCTTTGCCACGCCTTCCGGCGCTTCGGGCAACCCTGATCTCGTGAGAACCATTCAAGGCCAAAAGGCGGAGATTATCAATGGGGTGGCCTGTTCCGCCGACGGCAAAAAAATTGCTTCCGCCGGAGATGATGGCGCCGTCAAGGTTTGGGATTTTAATTCGGGCAAGCTTCTCCTTACCCTGGGCAAGGAGTTGCAAAGTGCCGAGGCCGTGGCTTTCTCTCCGGATGGCCGGTTGCTTGCCGTCGCGGTAACGGCGGGAGGGCGTCGCGGCCATGCCGTGCAGGTTTGGGATCTGGCAAACGGTCAACTGGTGCAGGACCTGCGCGAGCACACCCAGTTGATCACCGACCTGGCTTTTTCGCCGGATGGCAATCGCATTGCCTCGGTGGGCAACGACAACGCCCTCCGCATCTGGAACGTGAGGTACGGAACTCTTGAGACCACCCAGAAGGAAACCAAGAATAACCTCCTGGCCCTTGCCTATTCTCCGGACGGCAAAAGGATTGTCGCCACCGAGAACTGGGACGGGAAGATCGAGATGTGGGATGCCGTCAATGTCCGTCTGATCCGCATAATTCCTGGGCATGCCGACTGGGTGCTCTGTGTGGCCTATTCCCCCGACGGCAAGGAGTTTGTCACCGGCAGTCGGGATGGATCGGTTTATGTTTGGGACGCGGAGTCCGGGGCGCGCCTGAGGGTTTTGCGCGATCCGGAACTCGACCCGGTGAACAGCGTGGTCTATTCCCCTGACGGCCGTTATGTCATGGCCGCCACCCAAAGCAGGCATATTCTCTCCTGGCAGAGAAGCGGGGGCAAGCTGTTTAATTTTTATGAGGGGCACGATCTTTCCGTGACCTCCCTGGCCTTTTCTCCTTCCGGCAAACAGCTTGTTTCCGCGGGGTTGGATGGCACCATCCGAATCTGGAACGGTCCCGGCCAGGGCGGCCCGGACTCTGTTTATGCCCAGGCCATGAAATTTGAGGCAGGGACGGATCCCATGGAGCAGGATCTGGGCCAGGCCGCGAAGCTCTATCAGCAGGCAGCGGAAAAGGGCCAGGTCGAGGCGATGTCCCGACTCGGCACCCTGTACAGCCAGGGCAAGGGTGTAGCCCGGAATCCGGATGAGGCCAGAAAATGGTGGGCCCTTGCCGCGGAAAAAGGCAGCGCTTCGGCCAGGGCGCAGTTGCAGGCGGGGCAGAAGGCGGCCGCGGCTGTTTCGCCGCCGCCTCAAGCAAAGAGAGAAGAGCCGCGCCCCCAGGCAGAGCCCAAGACCTTGGAGCCGGAGGAGAAGAAGAGCAAGGTTGCCGGGAAGGAGGCGCCGAAACAGGAGCAAGTGGCCAAAATCGTTTCTCCAGCGCCGGTTGCCAAGGATAAAAATGCTCTGTACGAGGAAGGCTTGCGCTTCTTTAAGGGCGAAGGGGTGCCGCGGGATTATGCCCGGGCCCACAAGCTCTTTGTCGAGGCGGCGGCCATGGGCCAGGCCAAGGCGCAGTACCGGCTCGGTTTTATGTACAGCCTCGGCAAGGGGGTGAAGAAGAGCGACCAGGAAGCGGTGAGCTGGTGGCAGAAGGCCGCCAAGCAGAACGACCCGGATGCTCAGTACTATCTTGGCTACATGTACGAGATCGGGGGCGGAGTGAAGCAGGATGTGGCCGAGGCCAAGAAGTGGTACCAGAAAGCGGCGGCCAATGGCAATGTCAATGCCGCGCAAAGTTTGAAGATGCTGCCCTGATTAATTGGGTGTGGGATAATAAAAAAAGGCGGGGTCTCCCCCGCCTTTTTTTATGCCCGGTTCCGGAAGCAAATGCTCCCAGGTCTCTGCCTTATTCCGCAGGGGCAAGATTGGGAAAGCGCATGCTGATCGCGAGATTCCAGGCCTTGAGTTGATCTTTGGCCTTTTCGAAAATCTCGGTTACATCGCCTTCGATGGTCACGGTGGTAATGGTGTCGCCCTGTTTGATGCTGTCGATTATCTCCTGATCCTTTTCGCCGGCGACTTCCCCGAAGACCGTGTGCTTGCCGTCCAGCCAGGGGCAGGGAACATGGGTGATGAAGAACTGGCTGCCGTTGGTGTTCGGTCCGGCGTTGGCCATGGAGAGGATGCCCGGCTTGGTGTGCCCGAGGCTTGGGTCGAATTCGTCGGCAAAGTCATAGCCCGGGCCACTGGTGCCGGTGCCCTTGGGGCAGCCGCCCTGGACCATGAAATCGGGGATGACCCGGTGGAATTTGAGGCCGTTGTAAAAGCCGCGCCGGGCGAGATTGGCAAAGTTCGCCACGGTCAAGGGGGTTTTATCGGCGAACAGCCTGAGGGTGATGGTGCCTTTGCTCGTGGTCATTGTGGCGGTCAAGTCGCTCATGATGGGTCCTTTTTCTTTCCTGAATTCATAAAAATACGGAGGCCCGGGTTGTTGGGCCAGGGTTGTTTTGTCGTTTTTTACTGCCGCAACTCCCGGACTATTGCCTCGCCCATGGCTGCGGTACCCACGGCGCGGCTCTTGTCCACGGCAATGTCCGGGGTATGGATGCCCTTGTCCAGCACCGCGGCAACCGCCTTTTCAATGGCGTCCGCGGCCGCGCCCTGATCCAGGCTGAAACGCAGCATCATCGCGGCGGAGAGGATCTGGGCGATGGGGTTGGCAATGCCCTTGCCGGCAATGTCCGGAGCGGAGCCGCCTGCCGGCTCATAGAGGCCGAAGCCCTTTTCGTTGAGGCTGGCCGAGGCCAAGAGACCCATGGAACCGGTGATCATGGCGCATTCGTCGGAGATGATGTCGCCGAACATGTTGCCGCAGAGCATGACGTCGAACTGGTGGGGATTTCTGACCAGCTGCATGGTGGCGTTGTCCACGTAGATGTGGTTCAGGCTGACATCCGGGTATTCCTTGGCGATCTCGATGACCACCTCCCGCCAGAGCACCATGGTGGTCAGCACATTGGCCTTGTCCACCGAGGTGACGAGCTTGCGGCGCA
>DASWIU010000042.1:0-11219 GCA_036397515.1 Desulfurivibrionaceae bacterium
GTTTTTCCTGCACCACCGCCTGCCGGGCGATGAGCTTGTCCATCGCCTCATCATCCATGGGCTCGGCGAACTTGTTGTTGATCTCCTCGAACTCGGCCAGCAGATCCACCGCCTCCTGCGCCCCCTCCCGCACGATGTCCAGCACGGTCCTCCCCGCCTCCAGCACCGGCTCCTGCTCCAGATAGCCCACGGTCAACCCGGGGGAGATGTGGGTCTCGCCGTTGAACTCCTTGTCCACCCCGGCCAAAATCCGCAGCAGTGACGACTTGCCCGAGCCGTTCATGCCCAGGACCCCGATCTTGGCTCCGTAGAAATAGGAGAGGCTGATGTCTTTCAGGATCGGCTTTTTGTCGTAAAACTTGGCGACCCGGACCATGGAATAGATGATTTTATTGGGCTCAACACTCATTGGGGCAACTCCTTATCTGGGCAAGAGAATTTCAGGGCAAATGCGCCTCTTGCAAAAAACCAAGAAGTCCCCTCCCCCCTGGCGGGGGAGGGTTAGGGTGAGGGGGAAGCAGCCACAAGATCGGCAGATTGCAGCTTCACCCACCCCCTACCCCTCCCGTCGAGGGAGGGGAGTAATTTCGAAGAGTTTTGCAAGAGCCTTACAATTTCAGGCGCAAGGATAGCACAGAGCGGAAAAATCTTCACTTTGAAAAAGTGACGCTCGTCCGGGGATTACAGACAGGGAAATGGGAAGAACCTTTCTACTGTTCCCTCTTTCTTCTTTTGCGTGCCCAAAAGAAGAAACAAGAAAAAGGCACCCCAACCAGTCCTGGCCCTGCGGGCTTCCCTTGCTTCTCGACGAGGGCGGGACGCGGAAAAACTCGGGCTTCGCCCTCAAACAGTTCCCGCGTCTTTTCCGCCCCCGTCTGCGAGGCGCGGCAGGACAAATGGGGGGAGAAGAGAATTCCCATTGGCACGCCGCCGAGCACCGGAGAGGCTGCCGAAAAGGGGATTTGCACTGTCTGAGCGCAGCGAGTTTGCAAAGCCCCGGCAGCATCGAGGAGCGCAGGGTATCCCGCCATCGGCGGGACAAGTGCCTGGGGGCCCTTTCTTTGGTTCGTTTCTTTGGGCAAGCAAAGAAATGAACAAACTGATTCCCTGCGATATTCCCCGCAATTCCCAGACGCACTAAAAAAAGGGCCACCCTTGGGCAGCCCTTTGCTTCTCGTTTCGTTTTCCGCGATCAAAGGGAGCGGCACACCCTGCCGAACCCGCCGGGAATGGAGCCCGAGGCCCAAAACGCCGTGCCCTGTTTGAAATCCATAAACCAGTAGCCCCCTGGTTTCCGCTGATCAGCAAGAAAGATAAAGGGCTGCTCCCTGGAAAAACAGGGATGGAGATGGGCGCCCTTTGCATTCACCTGCGGCTCCAGAAGGGAGAAGGCCTCTTCCATGGTGGGCAGCCGCCAGTCGGCAAATCCGGCAAAGCGCTGGCGATTGAGCTCTTCCACATATTTCTGCACATTGCGGACGGCGGTGAGATCACAGCCGCCGCGCTGCCACATGAGCCCGCTGGCGTGGTCGGTAACGGTCAGGCCGTCGCCGTTGTCCACCAAGGCGTTGCGGAAATTGCCCTGGGGGTTGTTCCGGCTGTCATAAAAATTATGCCGCGCGGCCAGGCCTGCCACCTCCTTCTCGGTGAGCACAGTACCGGCACCGCGCAGGCTGACCTTTTCCGAGGCCGGCAGAGGCGCACCCTTCCGCGGCAGCCCGGTCTCCATGGCCTCCTGGGCCACGGAATTGTCCACCAGCACGATCCGGGAGGAATCCTCGCCCTCGATGATTTTTTCCAGCAGCCACTGCTTGATCCTCTCGTCAATGGCGTAGCTCTTGTCGCGCATGTCCGTGCCCTGCCGGGCCACGCATTGTTCCAACATCTCCTGCGGGCAGTCGATGTAGGCGAGAACCTTGGCATGCTTGACGCCCCGCTCCATCAGGCAGAGCTTGGCCGGCGCATTCCAGTTGTCGATATAGAAATAATAGTGGAGCTCCGCGTTGCTGCGGATCCGCTCCTGATCCTTGCCGCCCCAGCTTTCAAACATGGCAAAGGTATCCGAGGGAGTAAGATCCCAGTCGATTGTCAGATGGTGCCCAGCCATGCCCAACCTGTCCGCTAATCCCATAGCACACCTCCTCGGTTTTGTTGGGGGTCCGTCCCGGAAGAACCATTCCGTTACGGCCCCTTCTGCCGCTCATGTCATGGCAAGGTGCCGGTTATTTTTGCACAACGGCTTACTTCCTTTGCCGAAAAACGATATAATGAAACAATCCGTTGGCAAGCTAGTAATTATTCTCATTATACAGTTGCGCTTTCTTTCCACACAAGGGGAATTATACCATGGGCAAAGAAAAATTCGCTACCAGCGCCGGATCCCCGCTGCCCATGGGCTCATTCCTGAAGCCGGAAGGGGTCAATTTCGCCGTGTTCTCCCGGCACGCGGAGGGTGTCACCCTGGTGCTGTTCAAAACCGGCACCGAGGATCCCTGCGCCGAGATCCCCCTGGATCCAAAGATCAACCGGACCGGCCATATCTGGCACATCCTGCTCCACGATCTTGACACCAACCTGCGCTATGGCTACCGCATGTCCGGCCCGTACGACCCCAAGGGCGCGGGCCATTTTTTTTCCGAAAAGAATCTGCTGCTCGACCCCTACGCCAAGGCCCTTACCGGAGGCTCCGAGTGGGGGGTGACGTACTGCCGCAACGGCCTCTGCAGGCCGTTAAGCTCCTTCCAACGGCGCTGCTGCATCGTCGGCAACGACTTTGACTGGGAAGGCGACCGGCCCCTCAATATCCCCTTGGACCAGAGCATCATCTACGAGCTCCATGTCCGGGGCTTCACCCGGGATGCGAGTTCCGGCGTGCCCCATCCCGGCACCTATCAGGGCGTGGTGGAAAAAATCCCCTATCTTAAAAAACTCGGCATTACCGCGGTGGAGCTGCTGCCGGTCACTGAATTCAACGAACTCGAACTGACCAACCGCAACCCCTTCACCGGCGAGCGGCTGAAGAATTTCTGGGGCTACAGCCCCATCTCCTTTTTCGCCCCCAAGGCGTCCTATGCGGTGAACGGCCGCAACGGCAACCAGGTCCGGGAGTTCAAGGAGATGGTCAAGGCCTTGCACCGGGCCGGGATCGAGGTGATTCTCGACGTGGTCTTCAACCACACGGCGGAAGGGGGCGGCGACGGACCGGTGATCAGCTTCCGGGGGCTGGACAATGTCATCTACTATCTGCTGGACCCGGAGAGCCGGGAGTATCTCAACTTCTCCGGCTGCGGCAACACGGTGAACTGCAACCATCCCCTGGTCCGCCACCTGATCATGGACTGCCTGCGCTACTGGGTGATGGAGATGCACGTGGACGGCTTCCGCTTCGATCTGGCCAGCGTCCTGGGCCGCGACCAGCAGGGCAACGTGCTGAGTAACCCGCCCATGGTGGAAAAGATCGCCGAGGATCCCATCCTCGCCCACACCAAGATCATTGCCGAGGCCTGGGATGCCGCGGGCCTCTACCAGGTGGGGAGCTTTTCCACCAACCGGCGCTGGGCCGAATGGAACGGCAAGTTCCGCGATGATGTCCGCCGCTTTCTCTGCGGCCACGACAACACGGTGGCCCCGCTTGCCACCCGCATCGCCGGCAGCGCCGATCTGTATCAGGACGACGGCCGGACCCCGCACAACAGCATCAATTTCATCACCAGCCACGACGGCTTCACCCTCTACGACCAGGTGAGCTACAACGAAAAGCACAACCTGGCCAACGGCGAAGACAACCGCGACGGCGGCAACGACAATCTCAGCTGGAACAGCGGCAGCGAAGGGGCAACGGACAACGCGGCCATCGAAGGGCTGCGGCAGCGGCGGATCAAAACCTTTGCCACCCTCCTCCTGCTTTCCCAAGGGGTACCCATGCTGGTGGCGGGCGATGAATTCGGGCGGAGCCAGCAGGGCAACAACAACGCCTACTGCCAGGATAACGAAATAAGCTGGCTCAACTGGGAGCTGGCAAAGCAGAACCATGGCCTGTTGCGCTTCTTCACCCAGCTCATCGCCTTACGGCAAAACCACCCGGTCTTTCACCGCCTCGATTTTTTCCCCGTGGCCGGAGAGAACCCGGAAATCGAATGGCAGTCCACCACGCCCGGCAGGACGGACTGGTCTCCCTCCTGCAAGACCCTGGCCTTTGTGTTGCATGGCACCGCAGCGGGGGTGCGGCGCGACGATGATTTTTTCGTGATGCTCAACGGCGGCCACACCCCCGAAGAGTTCATCATTCCAGAGCCGCCCACCGGTCGCCTCTGGCATAAATTGCTGGACACCGCAGCCCCCCCGCCCCAGGATCTTGTCGCCGAGAACAAAGCGCCCGCGGTGCGCACCGCGACGATCATGGTGGAAAGCCTGGCAGCCGTGGCCTTCATCTCGAAGGCCCGCTGAGCCTGTCGCCGGTCTCCCACCATGAAGATTCTTTTCCTTGGCGATTCCCTCGTTGAATTTTACCACTGGCAGAGCCGCTTTCCGGCGCATGCGGTGGTCAACGGCGGCAGGGGTGGAGAAACCGTGGCCGGCCTGCTTGCTACCCTTCCCGACCATCTGCGCCGCTGCCCCGACCCGGAGCGCGCGGTTATCATGATCGGCACCAACAATCTGCTCAGGGAAGACTATGGTTTTTTGCCGGACTACGCAAAAATCCTCGACGCCCTGAGCCGCACCCTCCCTCCGGAACAGATTATCGTCACCAGCCTGCCGCCCCTCCGGGCCGCCCATCTCGCCCCCTCCGCCATCCCCCGCCTGAACCAAGGACTGCTCCAGCTCAGCCAGCAGAAAAAAGCCGGGTTTCTGGATCTGTTCTCCGCCTTCACCACCGACGCGCCATCTGTTGCCGCCTGCTTCACCGACGATGGCGTGCATCTCAGCGACCTGGGCTATGCCATCTGGTCTGCCCGTCTGGCCCGCATCTTGTAGCAAGAAGCTGGAGCACCTCCCTGCCCTGTACATTTTCAGGTGCAATATCAGACAAATTTGTTATAATGGGCGGCGCGTTACAAAACGGCGCATACCAAAGCGTAAGAAAGACTCTGGAGAAGCCATGCCTGAAAACAACCGCGAACTCATCGATCTGGCCACCCTGTACGAGATAACCAGGGCGCTGGCCTCTTCGGACGACCTGCGCAAATGCCTGGAAGAAAGCCTCACCGTGCTGGCCGAGCGCACCAGCCTGGGCAATGGGGCGGTGACCATCGCCAACCCGCTCACCGGCCAGATCGAAACCGAGGTGGCCCCCGGCATGACCGCCGAGGCCCGGAAGCGCGGGATCTATAAATTCGGCGAAGGCATCACCGGCAGGGTGGTGGCCAGCGGCTCCCCCATCGTGGTGCCCCAGATCAGCCAGGAACCGCTTTTCTTGAACAAAACCCGAGCCCGGGCCGAGAAAAACCAGGAGGCCCTTTCCTTTCTCTGCGTGCCCATCAAGCACGGAGCCAGCACCATCGGCGCCCTGAGCGTGGACCGCAACTACCAGGAGGGGTTGGACTTTGAAAAGGACCTCCAGTTTCTCACCGTCCTCTCCGGCCTCATCGCCCAGACCGTGGTCCGCATCCAGGCGGTAAACCAGGAACGGGAGCGGCTGGTGCAGGAAAACACCCAGCTGCGGCGGGAACTTTCGGAAAAATACCGGGTGGCCAGCATCGTCAGCAACTCGAACCGGATGCAGGAGGTGTTCGAGATGATCCACCGGGTGGCGGACTCCAACGCCACCATCCTGCTCCGCGGCGAATCAGGCACCGGCAAGACCATGGTGGCCAAGGCCGTGCATCACAACAGCAAGCGGGCCAAGGCGCCGTTCGTGGTGGTCAACTGTTCGGCCCTGCCGGAAACCTTGTTGGAAAGTGAGCTGTTCGGCCACGAAAAAGGGGCCTTCACCGGGGCGCAGGCGGCCAAAAAGGGCCGTTTCGAACTGGCCGAGGGCGGCACCCTGTTTCTCGACGAAATCGGCGAACTGAGCCAGGCCGTACAGATCAAGCTGCTCAACGTGGTCCAGGACCGCGAATTTCAGCGGCTGGGCGGCATCGCCCCCATCAAATGCAACGTCCGCTTGATCACCGCCACCAACAAGGATCTTGAAAAGGCCGTGGAAGAAGGCTCCTTCCGGGAGGACCTCTACTACCGGCTCAACGTTTTCCCCATCTACCTGCCGCCCCTGCGGGAACGACGCACCGACATCATGCTCCTGGCCGACTTTTTTCTGCAGAAATACAACGAGGAAAACAACAAGCAGATCCGCCGTATCTCCACCCCGGCCATCGACCTCTTGGTCCAGTACCACTGGCCAGGCAATGTCCGCGAGCTCCAGAACTGCATCGAACGGGCAGTGCTGATCTGCGACGAGGATTCCATCAAGAGCTACCACCTGCCGCCGTCGCTGCAAACCTCGGAATCGGTGAGCGAGCGCAATCCGGTTTCCTTTGCCGCGGCGGTGGAGAATTTCGAGCGGGAGCTGATCATCGACAGCCTGAAAAAAAGCCAGGGCAACCAGACCAAGGCCGCGCAACTGCTGGACACCAGCCTCCGAATCATCAACTACAAGATCGCCAAGCTCAACATCAGCCCCCGCCAGTTCAAGCTCAGCAAGACTTAGGCCGAAGATGACCGTTCTCCTCCACCTCTGCTGCGGCCCCTGCACCATCTTCCCGCTCACCGCCCTGCGGGAACAGGGGCTGAGCGTGCGTGGCTATTTCCATAACCCCAACATCCATCCCTTCCGGGAGTTCAAGGCCAGAATCGGAGCCCTGGAGGAGGTGGCCGGCACAATGGGGCTGGAGGTGGAGTACGACCGGGAATACGGGCTGAAAGACTACCTGCGGCAGGTGGTCTTCCAGGAAGAAGCGCGCTGCCCCCTCTGCTACGGGATGCGCCTTGAGGCCACGGCCAGGAAGGCGGCGGAGATCGGGGCGGAGGCCTTCAGCACCACCCTGCTCTACAGCCGGTACCAGCGCCATGAGACCATCCGAGCCCTGGGCGAGGAGATGGGCCGCAGATTCGGGGTGCCGTTTCTGTATCAGGATTTCCGGATTGGCTGGCAGCAGGGCATTGACCGGGCACTGGAGATGGGCATCTACCGCCAAGCCTACTGCGGCTGCATTTACAGCGAACAGGAACGCTACGACAAAAAGTTTCGCCCCGACAAGAACGCAAAAGGATAAACGACAATGGGCCTTTTCCCGCAAACAGGGAAAGGCCCATCACAAGAAACAGCATCCCCGCCGGGCGCCTATTCCTTGGCTGGCCCACCGCTGCTGCTGCCGCCACTGCCACTGCCGCCGGGCAGGAGGCCGAAGGCGGAGGTAAAGGATTTCCAATCCGGCAAAGAAATCGTGGGCACAAACCTCCGCCAGCTTTTCTCGATGCCCTTGCCGGACTTCAACTGGGCCAAAAGCTCCGTGGCCTGGGGCGCAACACTGGCCTCGGGATAGTTGGCCAGCAGATACTCCAGCCGACCCTGGGCCTGCTTATCTTCATCGGTCCGCACGTAGAAGGTGGCGACGGAAAATTCGTGCTGGGCCAGAAAATCGCGCGCCGCCAGAATCCGGGCCGAGGCCTCGACAAAATAGGGCGACTGGGGAAAGGCACGGTTCAAGCGCTCAAAGGCCTGCACCGCGTTTTGGGCGTTACCAGGATCCCGGTCATGGGTGCCGATCTGCGAATAATAACACATGCCGATCTGGAACAGGACATAGGGAACAGCCTCGTTGGTCGGATGGTTGGCCTCGAACTCTTCATACAGGGTCTTGGCCTCGCTGAAATTTTCCATGTGGTAATTGGCATCGGCGGCCTTCAGCTCGGCCAGGAGCGCCACCTCGCTAAAGGGAAACCGGTCCTTGATCTCCACGAAACGCTTCAGGGCCGCGCTGTATTTCCCGCGGTTGAAGTCGGCCATCCCCTCCATGGCCAACGTCTCCGGGGTTTCCGACGCTCCGCCGCCTTCACCGAAACCCACCCAGCCGAGCATGGTGTCGAGGGTCGCACAACCGCTGAGTCCGGCGGCTAAGGTCATCAGGGTAAGAGCCAGGACACAGGCCCGAAAAAATCGACGATTCTGTTTTGAAAAAATCATGTCCCGCTCATCCATTTCAGCAAAAAGAGAAAAGGCCCGGCGCACCAGAACCGGACCTCGAAGCCACCACCAGGAAAATCAGCGCCTACAGAGCCTTTTCGATCATGGCCTTGAGCTGCTGCTTGCCCACCGCACCGGTTACCTGATCGGCAACCTCCCCGCCCTTAAAAAGAATCAGGGTAGGAATGGCACGAATCCCGTATTTCCCGGGGGTGACGGGGTTATCATCGACATTCATCTTCCCGACCTTGATCCTGCCTTCGAACTCGGTGGCCAGCTCGTCGATAACCGGGCCGATCGCCTTACAGGGACCACACCATGGCGCCCAAAAATCCAAGAGAAAAGGAACCTCGGACTGCAGGGCCTTGGCGCCGAAATCACCGTCGGAAATCTGGATAACCTTATCGTTTGCCATAATTTTCTCCTTGTATTTCATGGGGATAATTGTCTTCAGAGTATATTTGGTTCATCTTACAAAGGGAACCCTGCGCTGACAAGGAAAATCTTATGCTTCCCGCCTTTGCCGGGGCAGGAGAACAAAAGCGAAAAAGGGGTGCCCCTGTTCTTGACAACCACCGGGCAGGCGCTATAAACTAAGCGGTATGCGTACACGAACCTGCCCATTCCGCAAGGAAGACATCCATCTCCAGGCCCCGGTCTGCCGGTATTGCCGGTGCGACCTGCCCCCAGTGGAGCAGCCCCGGCGAAAAAATTCCCACGCCTGGCTGGCGGCGATCACCGTTGCGGGAATCATCGTAAGCGGCGCGGCCTTTCTCGCCGCCGAGTTCCTGCGGGAACGGAAAAACTGGCTCACGGAACCTGCCCGGCGACCAGAATCGCAAAACCCGCCTGACTGACCAACCCTGCCTGGGAGTGTTCCATCTCCCGCAACGCTTCCGGCGGCTGAATCAGGCTGGAGCGTCTTTCCGCCACGACAAACCCGCACCCCGCCAAGCACTGTTCCACCTCGCTCGGCGCATAGAACCGGGCCTGCCGATAGAACGGATGCCCATCCTCCTTCTTTTGCCGGAGCATTCTCCCCCAAGGGCTATCGGCCACGATGAGTCCCAGCACCAGATGCCCGCCGGGCTTGAGCACCCTCCGGCACTCCCGCAGCACCGGGCAAGGATCGGCGAGAAAACAGAAGGTGAAAAGCAGCAGCACCGTTTGCATACTCTGCCCGGCAAAGGGCAGAGCCTCCCCCACCGCCCGGCTCACCCGCACCCCCCGTTTTCCGGCAAACGCCAGGGGGGCCAGGGCAGGATCAATGCCGAATTCCACCCCCAGGGCCTCGGCAAAGCGGCCCGGCCCGACGCCGATCTCCAGCTTCGGATCCAGAAGCGGCGTGACCAGCTCTTGCAGGGCCGCCCGCTCAATGGCAAAGAGCAGGCTGTTTTCAAACCAGGCATCATATTCCGCGGCCCGCTCCTCAAAAACCCCGGCTGCCTGGCGCCAGAACGTCTCCTTCCCCATGTCTCAGCCCTCAGTCCTCAGCTGTCAGTTGTCAGTCCGGTTGTTTCCTTTTCCCGAAATAATGATTATGGTTACTTGCATTCGCTCCTGGTGAGCAAGAAAAAAAAATCATACCCCGGACATCCCTTCCCATGCAGGCTGAAAAAAAATCCCCTTTCCGGCAATCGCTCTTTGCCCCCGGACAATTCACCATCACCCTCGAACTGGTGCCGAGCCGGGGCGGGCACAGCCGGGAACACGACCGCACCCTGGAACTGGCCGAAAGGCTGGCCCGCGACCCGCGCATCCAGGCGGTGAGCATCACCGAAAACGCCGGCGGCCAGGCCGCCTTGTCCCCGGAAGTGCTGGGCCGCGAGATCCAGAAAATGGAGCTTGACGTCATTGTCCATTTTTCCAGCAAGGACAAAAACCGCAACCAGATGGAGAGCCTGCTCTTTGCCTGGGACCGCCTGGGCATCCGCGATCTGCTGGTGATCACCGGCGATTATCCCCAGGAAGGCTACCAGGGCTGCCCCAAACCGGTCTTCGACCTCGGTTCGGTGCATGTTCTGGACCTCATCTCCCGGATGAACCAAGGCAACTACGGCCCGGACCGGGGCAGGGGCGTCATCCGGCCCACCTCCTTTCTCATGGGCGTGGCCCTCTCCCCCTTCAAACGGCTGGAGTCGGAACTGCTGATGCAGTACGCCAAGCTCCACCGCAAGGCCGAACGGGGCGCGGACTATATCATCACCCAGGTCGGCTACGACGCCCGCAAGTTCCACGAATTGCTCCAGTATGTCCGACACAACGGGCTGAACCTGCCGGTGCTGGGCAATGTCTTTATCCCCAACCTCACGGTGGCCGGGCTCATGCACACCGGCAAGATCCCCGGCTGCGTGATCACCGATGCGCTGTACGCCGAAATCCGCCGCGAGGCAACCGGCCCGGACAAGGGCAAACAGGCCCGGCTGCTGCGGGGGGCGAAGCTGCTGGCCATCCTCAAGGGATTGGGTTACGCAGGCGCCCATCTCGGCGGGCCCGGGCTCACCTATGACAACATCGACTATCTCCTCACCACCGCCGACTCCCTGGCCGGAAACTGGCAGGAACTGGTCCCGGAGATGGGCTACTGGCATGAAGACGGCTTTTACCTCTACGAAAAAGACGAAAAAACCGGCCTCAACACCGACGAGCCCGCGCCCCGGGCCGAAGGGTGGCCCGGGCTGCAGGTCAACTACCGTTTGGCCCGGCTGGTCCACAACCTGGCCTTTACCCAAGAGGCGCCGCTCTACCCCCTGTGCAAGAAAATCTCTCTCGCCCTGGAAGGCGGCGGGCTGGACAACAGCTTCACCCACCTGGAGCATGTGACCAAGTTCCTCCTCTTCGGCTGCCAGAACTGCGGGGACTGCACCCTGGGCGACCTCGCCTTTGTCTGCCCCCAAGCCGGCTGCGCCAAATACCTGCTGAACGGCCCCTGCGGCGGCAGCCGCGACGGCTGGTGCGAGGTCTACCCCGGCAAAAAGCGCTGCCTCTATGTGCGGGTCTACGAACGCCTCGCCCCGCAAGGGTTGGCCGAATCGATGCGGCATGGCTTTGTGCCCCCGCGCAACTGGGCGCTCAACAACACCTCCTCCTGGCTCAA
>DASWIU010000043.1:0-3720 GCA_036397515.1 Desulfurivibrionaceae bacterium
GGTATCCGTCATGGCACAATTAAAAATTTTCGCTTTTGTCTTGCTTGCCCTGCACCTCTGCCTCGCCCAGACTGTGGCGGCGGAAGAAACATCCGCCTCATTCAGCCAAGGCAAACAATATTTTGATCAGGGCCGGTTCGATGATGCGTACAAGGAGCTGCACAAGGCTTTTTTACAAGATCCGGCCGACCTGGAGGTCAATTTCTATCTCGGCCGAGCCGCCTTTGAATCAGGGCGTCTTGAAGAGGCGGTCATGGCCTTTGACCGGATTCTCATTGCCGAGCCTGACCTGGCCCGGGCCAAGCTCGAACTGGCCCGCACCCATCTCCGCCTCGGCTCCCGCGAGCTGGCCAAGCAATATTTCAAAGAGGTGCAGGCCACCAACCCGCCGGAGCAGGTGTGGAAAAACATCCAGCACTTTCTGGACGTCATCGCGGCCTCGGAGCAGCACCATTTCGTAAACGGCCTTTTCACCTTCGGCGTGAGTCATGACGACAACGTCAACGTGGCCCCCGCCGAAAACAGCGTCAATATCAATCTTTCCGGCATCACCATCCCGATCACCATCGACCAGAGACCCATCAGCGATCAGATCTACAACACCACCCTGGTGGCCAACCACATCTACAAATTCGAGGACAGCCCCTACGCCTGGAAAACCACGGCGGTCAACTACAATGCCTTCTACGAAAACCAGAACATCCACGACATCAACTTTCTGAGCCTCGCCTCCGGTCCCGTCTTTCAGGGGCAAAACTACCTCTGGCAGATCCAGGGCCTGATCAATCAGGTCGATCTCGAATACGACCGCTACCAGGGCGCCTACGGCTTGAGTTCCAGCCTGACCTGGCTGGTGGACCCGGCCATTCTCTTTAGCATCGGCGCCACGGCGCAGCAAAAAAACAACTACCAGGACGGCGACCGGGATGCGGACAACTACCTGATCACCGCCGGGCCGATCTTCACCCTGGGTGCGAACCGGATCACCTTCGCCCTGGGCAAGGAATTTGAAAACGCCGCCCACGATTACAACAGTTATGACCGTTTCTTGGTCCTGGCCCGGTATGACCGGCAACTGCCCCTTGATTTCGGGTTATTTGCCAGCTTCCGTTTCCAAAACACCAATTATGACAAAACCGACCCGCTCTATGTCAACAACCGCAGCGATGATGTCCTCGACCTCTCCTGCGGCGTGTCGAGGCAGCTCTGGCAGGCGGAGAACAAGCGTCGCAGCCTGTCCGGCCAGATCAGCTACACGAACACCAAGGCGGAATCCAACGTCGCCCTCTATGAATACGACAAGAACGTCACCGCGGCGGAGCTGACCTTCGCCTTTTAGCCATCTTTCAAAATGACCGCGCAGATTGAGACCATGACCGCCACAAACAAGACCCGCCCTACTCGCGCCTTTTCCGGAGGATCGCGCATGAAACAATCCATCACCAGCACCCTGTTCCTCGGTTTCTTCGTTCTCATCCTGGCCTGGTCGCCGGCCTATGCCGCTGAACAGGTGGCCACCGTGGTCGCGGCGCGCGGCGACGTGCAGGCCTTGGATGCCAAGGGCAAAGGCCGCGCCCTCACGATCAAAGCCCCCATCTTTGCAGACGACACCATCAAGACCAAGGAACACAGTCGGGTGCAGATCATGTTCACCGACAACACCCTGATCAACCTCGGCAATGAAACAACCATGAAAATCGCCGAATACCGCTGGCAGCCGGAACAAAACGACGGCGCCCTCAAAACCCAGATCAAGGAAGGCACCTTCCGGGTCATGGGCGGAGCGTTGACCAAGACCGCGCCGCAGAACTTCAAGACCGAAACCCCCACCGCCACCATCGGCATCCGCGGCTCCATGTACGCCGGGGTTGTCACTCCGGATTTTCTCTCCGTCGTCTTCCAGGGCGGCAAGGGCATCGACATCACCAACGCCTTCGGCACCGTGGAAATCAGCAAACCCGGCTTCGGCACCAAGGTGGCCATGACCAAGCCGCCGCTGCCGCCGATGAAATTCACGGCCAAGGAAATGGGTGAGCTGAACAAAGCCCTGTCCGGCAACGGCGCTGGCGAAAAGGAAGAGGAGAAAAAGGAAAAGGGCGAAGACAAGGGCAAAAAAGAGGACACATCCCCGGAAAAAGCCCCTGCTCCCAAGGAAGGAGAGGGCACCGCCCCGGCCCCGGCAGAACAACAGTCCTCCACCGCTCCGGCTCCTGATGACGCAGCCACCTTCAACAGTTGGGGAGCCACGACCATGGACCCGGTCATGGAGACCACGCCGCCCGTCTTGGACCCCGTCACATTCACCCCCCCCCCTCTCATCCCTCCGATCCCGGTCGACGTGATAAAAGAGATGGGGGTGATAAACACACAAGACGTTGTCAACACCACGACCAGCGAGACCGCGGCCACCACGGTGGTCAGCAACACCGCGCTTACCGGCAATTACCGCTTTTTCCTGCGGGACGTCGATCTGACCCTGGCGGACCCCGGCGATTTCAACTCCACCCTCGTTTACCCTAACGTAGGGACGGTCGGGGTCAAGCTGTTTGACAACGGTGAACTTTACGGCACCCTCAGTGACGGCACTTCCTTCGGCCCCTATCTGATCAACGGCTATAACCCGAATGCCACCAGCTACACCGGGTTTGCCTCCTTCACCGACACCATCACCTATCTTGCTCCCACTGTGGGATCGCTCAATCTCACGGTCACGACCGTTGGCGAGCCTTCCGGCCAATTTTTCTACAACACCTTTTACTACACCATCGATTCGATCGCTCCGAGTCCGGACTTTCTCCTCGGGCAGCTGCTGTATGCCGGCATACCCTCGACCAGCATCCCTACCTCCGGTATCGACATGTTTACCGGCCACCTGATCTACAACAACACATTGGCGACTGACCCCGATGCGGACATGGAGAAAACCTCCATCGAGGTCAACTATTACAACAAACGCCTCATCGGCCGTTCCAAGGACATGAATCCCGCCACCACCAAAAACGATGGGGCCGTTTTCTTCGGCACCGTGAACAGCAACGGCACCGCCGATGTCATCATCCTGGGCGGCGGAGGAGATTCAGGAGGCGGAACGAACCCGACAGCCACTTACGGCACCGCTTCCGCCAATCTGTACGGCAGCTTCAACCAGGGCCTGGGCTTTACCGCCTCCGGCGCGGACTACGTTATCAACGACAACACCCTGCACTCCACCTGGCAAGCCACCGGCGCCGCCCTCCGGGATGCAACCACCGAAATCATCAGCTCCTACCCAACCTCTCCCATTCCCTATACCGGCTTTGTGGTTGGCGTCGCTGACAACACCGCAACTGGCGCTGTCAGCCGCATCTTCATGAACAGTGACGCCTCCGATTTCACCATGTCCGCCAATCCGACCACCGGTGCGATCAGCGGCTTTTTAAGCGCCAACGAACTCCTTGGCACTGATGGATTGGGCACGGGGAGTATCCCGCTCAGCAACATTACCATCGGCCATCCGACCGATCTCACCAAATCCGCCTATGTGCTCAACGACCAGATGGTGGCAATCCTTTCCGACGCCGACCCCAACTATGCGCTGAGCAATTACGGCAATTTCCTCTATACCGCCGGGCCTGACGCCCCGTTAATCACCAATGCCTCCAACGAATTTATGACTTGGGGCTACTGGGAAATGGCCTACACAGATCCAGTCGATAGCAGCAAGGACCACCTGTTCAGCTC
>DASWIU010000044.1:0-8084 GCA_036397515.1 Desulfurivibrionaceae bacterium
ACGACTACTTGATCGATCACCCTGAAACGCCACATAGTCACTTTATCAATAACCAGAAGATTGCTTATACAAGAAGAGTTCTCCAGTTCCTAACATCAATAGATAGCTCTGAATTTTCAAGCTGGTTTCGTGTCATAGTAGCGCTATTTGAAGCAAAAGATGAGATTGAAAAATTGTCAGAATCCAATCATGAATTAAAAAAAGACTATTGTGACTTTATGGCGGAATGGCAAGATACACCAGAGTTATCCAGCCTTTTAAATAAATTAAAAAAAGATCTGTAATGTAAAAAAGCGGCAGTCGGTAGGTCGGGTAGAGCGTTGTCGCGAAACCCGACGCGATAGCTCTAGCGCAGAAGGCAAACCATGCAATACCGGCGGTCGAGGGCAAAAGGAGCGGCTTTTTTTCTTTACCGTCGTGACTCACAAGCGGCGAAGGTTTGTGATGCGACGAAGATCAGGCTGACCAGGGAATCCTTTGGGACAAGAAAAATGTCGGGTTTCGCTTTGCTCTACCCGACCTACCAAAGGTGATGTCGATTGGGATCGTTTTCATGCTCAACCCGAAAAAGGGGGGAAATGGCCATGGCAACTTCAACCGGGAATCAATTGGCTCAAGGCCTCCGTCAGAGGATTGAGGAACTGAAAAAAATTTGCGAAGGGCTTGACGAGAACACCGCCTCCCGAGCGCCCGCAGGACGATGGTCTCCCAAAGAAATCCTTTCCCACCTCTTGGGTCCTGAAGGATCTGGACACCTGCAAATCCTTCAGGATTTTCTCGACCGGGAAACTCCCCGGATCGATATAGAAGCAGAGAATCCTTTTTTCTCCGAAACGCGTGCCCGGATGACCTTTACACAACTCCTTGCAGAGGTCGAAAGGGAGTACCACCATATCTCTGAGTTTGCCGCAGGCTTATCCGAGGAACAGCTCGGCCGCAACGCCCATATTCCCATGCTCAAGAACTCGCCGTTCGGAGAATATCCTACGCTCGAAACCTGGATCGGCTTAATTGGGGGATTGGGGGAGTCGCATCTTCAATTTCACCTCGGCCACATGCGTGAGATAATCCAAGAACTGGACGTGCCGGCGAAATAAATCGGGTAGGTCGGGTAGAGCAAAGCGAAACCCGACGCGATAGTTCCAGCGCAGAAGGCAAATCATGCGATAGCGGCGGTCAAGGGCAAAAGGAGCGGCTTTTTTTCTTTCCCGTCGTGACTCACGAGCGGCGAAGACTTGTGATGCGGCGAAGATCAGGTTGATCAGAGAATCCTTTGGGACAAGAACAATGTCGGGTTTCGCTTTGCTCTGACCTACCGACTACCGACTGTTGCCTGGGCCGGGCTGACGAATCATTTCCACCTGCTTCTGCGTTGCGGCAGGGCGTAACGAACGAAAAGAGGGACGGGAGGAGGGATGGGTTAGAACTTTTATTATTACTTTCGATTAGGGACGAAAGATTATCGCGCGGCAAAAGTCTGGCAGTCGGGGTGGCCGCTGTGCATACCTACAACGATGCCATCGGCCATGCATTCAAGAGACTTGTTGTGCGTGCAGTTCTCTGATTTGCACGCCCCAACGCCAGCGATGGTGTCGGTATCTCCACCTTTCTTGTGCGCGTCTACAAAGGTATCGCAACAAGGACACCCGGAATCCCCCACCGTAATTGCCAAGGTGTGGCACTTCTTATTCATATTGTATGAACATTCCGAGACCTCACACTCCATTATTCGTGACATTTTCATCATTGCCGTACCCTCCTCTTGCTAACCCATCCCATCCCTTTAGGGGCATATAAAATGCTAGCACAATAAGCGGATATGTCAATGGCGATACGTCGTTTTTTGCTGATGGATTCACCCGGAAAACGCGCCAATCGGCCTGCAAGCAAGACTTGGCGCCTGCTCCGACCTGGGGTTATTTTGAGCCCATCCGGTTTTCCTCACCTCAAGGATGCGCACACAGATCGGCGGGCGGTTCGGGAACAAAGACTGCAGGCGAGCAGTATTCGCAGGCGGAATCGTCATTTTTCCTGTCAATAAGCCGCCAGGATTTCAGGAGGATGAGTTCGGCGTGGGCTTTTTTGCAATCCTCGCAGACCCAGAGTTCTTTATTGTTTTTCATCTGATATTTGAAACGTTTCATTGATGCTCCATGCTCTTATAGGTTTTTCCCTCGGCCGGCATGGTAACAGGAATTGCGCAGATATCCAACCGACTTTTATGTCGCGGCAAGCAGATAATCGCCGGGCGGCAGAGTTGTTCCTGAAACGGTTTTTTCTCCAGGCTCTGGAGGCGGTAGCGATTTATCCATCTTATTATTCCTTTCAAAGGAGGTATCCCATGCCAAAACTCTGCCGGTACATATTGGCCCTCGTGGCCGCCACCCTCATGGGGCTCGCGCCTCTTGCCCAAGCCGGGGCGCCGCAGATGCAAACCCAGGTGCCTGGCTATTACCGAGTCCAGCTGGGCCAGTTTGAAATCACCGCCCTGTACGACGGGGCCATCGAGCTGGACACCAAGCTGTTAAAAAACATCAAGCCCGCCGATCTCCAACTTTTGCTGTCCCGCATGTTTGTCGGTAGCCCCAAGATGCAGATGGCGGTGAATGCCTATCTGATCAACACCGGAAGCAACCTGGTGCTGGTTGATGCCGGCGCCGCCAAGCTGTTCGGCCCCTCGCTGGGGTACGTCTTGCAGAACATGCAGGCGGCCGGCTATGAACCGGCCCAGGTGGATACCGTCATCATCACCCATCTGCATCCCGATCATATGGGCGGCCTGAACGACGCCAACGGCCAGCCGCTCTTCCCGAAGGCCAAGATCTTGGTTCCCAAAGAGGATAACGACTTCTGGCTCTCGCAACAGATCGCGGATGACGCGCCGACTGAACGCCAGCCTTTTTTCAAAATGGCCCGCGACAGCGCCGCGCCGTATCTAGCCGGCGGGCAGTGGCAAACTTTCACGGCAGGGAGCCTCTTGGCGCCTGGGATTCAGGCCGTGACGGCCAACGGCCATACGCCCGGCCATACCGCGTATGCTGTTGAGTCGGAAGGGAAAAAACTGCTGATCTGGGGTGATCTGGTGCACGCCCATGCCGTGCAGTTTGCCAGGCCGGGCGTTTCCGTTGAGTTCGACATCGACCAAAAACAGGCGATCACCACCCGGCGGAGCATCATGAAGGCCATGGCTGCCGGCAAATCCCTGGTGGCCGGCATGCACCTGCCCTTTCCCGGCATGGGCCATGTCCGGGCGGATGGCAAGGGCCGGTACACCTGGGTGCCGATAGAGTTCGGGCCCCTGCCCAAGGCGGCGAACCGATAACCGAAAGAAGCGTATGCCTCCGGCTACCGGGATTACCAGGTAATCATGGCCCTGACCCGGCGCTGAAGATAGTCAGCAGCCGCCGGTACGCCCCATCGGCCACGGCCAGCTCCGCGTGGGTTCCCTGCTCGATGATCCTGCCTTCGGCCATGACCAGGATGTGATCGGCCCGGCGGATCGTGGAAAGCCGATGGGCGATGACGATGTTGGTCCGCCCGGAAAAGGTCGCGCCAATGGCCTGCTCGGTGAGCATCTCGCTTTCCGGGTCCACGCTGGCTGTGGCCTCGTCCAGCACCAGGATGCGCGGCTCCCGGGCCAGCACCCTGGCAAAGGCCAGCAATTGCCGCTGCCCGGCGGAGAGGTCCATGCCGCCTTCTCCCACCCTGGTTGCCAGCCCCTCGGGCAGCTGACGGACAAAACGGGCCAGCTGCGCCTTTTCCAGAATCTGCCACAACGCCTCGTCGGTTTTCTCGACATCGAGCAGGACATTGTCCCGGATGGTGCCGGGGATGAGCAACACATCCTGCATCACCAGCCCCACTTGGCGGCGCAGCCAGTCCGGATCAAGATCGCGCAGGTCGATGCCGTCGAGAAGGATCGCCCCTCCATCCGGGTCGTAGAACCGCTCCAGCAGGTTGATGATCGTGGTCTTGCCGCTACCGGTGGCGCCGACGATGGCCAGGGTCTGGCCCGGCGGAATCCTCAAGGAAAAATGGTCCAGCACCGGGTGCTCCGCCTCATAGCCGAAACGCACCTCCTTAAACTCGATCTCGCCCTTGCCCGAGGCAGGCCTTAAGGGGGTCACGGCCAGGGGCAGGGTCTCGCGGGAGTCGAGGAGCTGAAAGATCCGCTCCGCCGAGGCCAGGGCCGACTGGACAATGGAATACTTCTGCGACAGCTCGCGCATGGGCTGGAAAAAGAGCCGCATATAGGAAAGAAAGGCCACCAGCATCCCGATGGTCATCTTCCCGGCCATGACCTGGCTGCCGCCGTACCAGAGAATGGTGCCGATGGTCAGCGCGCTCATCAGCTCGATAAGCGGCATGAACACGGCAAACACCTTGATCTGGTAGAGGGCCTTGGCAAAAAAGGCCTGGTTGAGCTGGGAAAATTGCGCTTGGCTGGACCGCTCCCGCAGAAAAAGCTGGATGAGCGAGACGCCGGAGAGCGACTCCTGCAAAAAGGAGTTGATCTGGGCAAGATGGGTGCGGATTTGCCTAAAGGCGTCGCGGGCCAACCGGCTGAACCAGAGGGTGTTGCCCACCATCAGCGGCAGGAGCAGGCAGATGCCCAAGGCCAGCCGCCAGTTCATCCAGAAGAGTATCCCCAGGATGCCGAGGAGCTTGACCCCGTCGTTGAACAGGGTGACGATCACCGAGGTGAACATCTCGTGCATGTTCTGGATATCGTTGGTCAGCCGGGTTACCAGGCGGCCTGCGGGGTTGCGGTGGAAAAATTTCAGGTCAAGGTGCAGGAGATGGACAAACATCATCTGCCGCATCCGGTGCATGATCCTCTGCCCGGTCCATTCCAGGATCAAGACCTGAACAAAGTTGCCAAAAAACTCGAAGGCCATGAGGACGCAAAAAAGAAGGGCCAGGTGCTTGAGCCCCGCAAGGCGGACCTCGACAGCTGAGCCGGTATTGAGGATGAAATCATCCACAGCCAGGCGGATCAGATAGGGCAGGGCCAGGCCACAACCCACCACGGCAAAGGAAAGGAGCACGGCCAGCAAGGCCCCCAGCCAGTACGGCCTGCCCAGAAAGACGATCCGTCGCCACAGGCTGAGATCGCTGAACTTGCCCAGCTGGTCTTCTTCGAAATAGCCGTAATTATCGTGCACCGTTGACCCTCTTGCAAAAATCCAACAAGTTCCCTCTCCCCTTGCGGGAGAGGGTTAGGGAGAGGGGGAAACAGATAGTAACTCTGACCTTCCCCCGGAATTGTGGACAGTCCGAAAAGCTGCTAAAACAGCACCAGGAGGACTGTCATGATTTCAAAGAGAAGACGTTTTACCCGTGAGTTTAAGATCGAGACGGTTCGTTTGCTGACCGGCAGCGATCAATCCGTTGCCGGGGTGGCAGATGACTTAGAAATCCACCCCAACACGCTTTATAAATGGATTCACCAATATGGTGAGAATCCCGAAGAGGCCTTTCCCGGCAAAGGGAGGCAGACCTCTGAAGCAGAAGAACTCAGCCGCCTCAAACGAGAAAATCAGCGGCTGCGCATGGAGCGAGACATCCTAAAAAAAGCGATGGCCATCTTCTCCAACGACCCGAAGTGATTTTTCGCTTTATGCAGCAGCATGAAACGGAATTTCCCCTCGTTGTCATGTGTGATGTGTTTGCGGTTTCCCGTAGTGGCTATTACGCTTGGCGGAAAAATCCCGCATCCAAGCGGAAACAAGCCAGCGATAAGTTGCTGAAGGAAATCCGCATCGCACATCACGAAAGCCGGGAGACTTACGGCAGTCCCCGGGTTTATCAGGCGCTCAAGCAGAAGGATATCTCCTGCAGCGAGAATCGCGTTGCCCGCCTGATGCAAGAAGATGGCCTGCGAGCAAAAACGAAGCGCCGATTCAAGGCAACAACCAATTCAAAGCACGATTTGCCCGTCGCACCCAATCTTTTGCAGCGGGACTTCTCTCCTGAGAAGCCCGATCAGGTTTGGGCCGGCGACATAACGTATATCTGGACCACCGAAGGATGGCTTTACCTGGCGGTGGTACTCGACCTGTTTTCCAGGTCGGTTGTAGGCTGGGCCATGGCTAAACGGATGACCCGGCGCTTGGTCATGGATGCTCTGGCCATGGCGAAACAAAGACGGCGAGCTTCGCCAGGGCTGATCTTCCATTCGGATCGTGGTTCGCAATACGCCAGCGCAGATTTTCAATCTTTGCTGGCCAAGCACGGCATGCTTTGCAGCATGAGCCGTAAGGGCGACTGCTGGGACAACGCCCCAGTTGAAAGTTTCTTTGGCAGCCTGAAACAGGAATTGGTATTTCATCAGAGATACCAAACCCGTTTTCATGCCCGGCAAAGTATATTCGATTATATTGAGCGATTCTATAACCGCCGTCGTCTCCACTCGACTCTGGGCTTTCAAAGTCCGGTTTTGTACGAGGCGGCCTATTTTAAACTTGCAGCCTAACCCGGTGTCCACTAAACCGGGGGAAGGTCAACCAGACTGCAAATCCCCCCTCACCCCCCTTTGTTAAAGGGGGGAAGGTCACTACATGCACAGGAACACGGGAACAGCCTGAACACGATTGCAGTAAAGGTTTGACCTTTACGAGTCCCCCGGCAGAGCCGGGGGTTTACCTTATAGAAATTATGGAACAGCTTCAGGGGGATGTCAAGGAAACAGACTTCGACAAAACAGGGGGGCGTCAGGGTTCATCGGCATGATGGCAGGCGTGCGCCACCATGACCTTTTTGGCCAGACCGGCGTTGATGGCCAGACGCGCCCCCTTGCTCGCCACGATGAGCGGGCCGGAGGAATGATTGCTGACGATCTCCAGACAGGCCCCCACCGTAAGCCCCATATCACTAAGCCGGGCCTGCACCTCCCGGCCGCCCAAAATGGAGACGATCCGCACCCGTTCGCCATTGGCGGCATACTGCAGGGAGAGGGCCGGTTCCCGCTGCGCCATGCAGGAGGCGCACAGCCCGTAGATCTCCATTTTGTGCTGGAGAGGGTGGAACTGGAACTGCTCGGCTATTGCGTGCTGGAGCCTTTCAAGATTTTGATTGGCAAACTCCTGAATCTTGCCGCAGCGGGTGCAGATAAAATGGTCGTGGTGCATGCCGAGGTGGTGGTGTTCGTAGACCGCCTCCTGGGTTTCAAACAACTGTTTCTGGGCAAAGCCGAACTGGCAGAACATCTCCATGGTTTCCTTGAGAAACTCCCGGTCCAGCAGCTCCGGCCTTTTTTCCCTGATGATTCCTTCCAGCCCGGTCAGGCTCAGATGCTCTTCCACGGAGAGAAAGATATCCAACACCTTGAGCCGCTCTTCGATGCGGGAGGCATTGAAGGATTGCAACACCTCCTGGAACTGTTCCCGCTCCTGTTGGTGCTGGGTCTGGGGATCAAGCCCTGCCGGGCCAGCCCCTTGACCGCTCTTGTTCTTTGCCGACCGAAAAAAATCAAACATTGTCACCTGCTCCTTTGTGCCTCAATCAATCTGCAGCCACTCGCCATTGACCAAAAGAGAATGGGGGCGAAAGCGGGCCTTGTACGCCATGGCCGCAACCGGTTCTATCCAATAGCCAAGATAAAGATATGCACAGTGTTCACGCCTGGCAAGCTCTATCAGGTACAGGATATTGAAGGTTCCCAGGCTTCTTTTTTCAAAGGCCGGGTCAAAATAGAAATAGACCGCGCTCAGACTGCTTTCCGCCAGATCGACAATGGAGACCCCCACCAGCTGTCCGGACAGCCGGAAGGAGATCTCCATGGTCGGGGCCAGGGAGTTGAAGAAAAACCCGCTGTAATAATCCCGGGCCGTGCTGGCCCGGCCGGGATACCGGCTGTTCAGGAAACAGTCCAGCAATTGCAGTTTTTCCGGGGTCACCGCAAGCGGCCCCACGCTGATATCCAGATCTTGATTCCGCTGGCGAACGCGGCGCATGTTCCGGGAGAGGCGGAAGGTTGCCGTCTCAAGCCGGATGGGCACACAGGCCGCACAGTCCGGACAGCGCATGGCATAGAGGGTGTTGCCGTTGCGCCGGTATCCGGCGGCGAGAAATTCATCCAAAAC
>DASWIU010000045.1:0-3828 GCA_036397515.1 Desulfurivibrionaceae bacterium
ATACTTTGCACATGCTGACAGGTTCACGTAATGTACGCATTTACCCATGAATGGTTTTCATTAACAGCGTTTTTTTATCAAAAAAAATAGCCGGAAACAGGAGCAGCGTATGACGAAAACCGAGAAGAATCTTTGGGAGGCCTTTGCCGGGGAATCGCAGGCAAACCGCAAATATCTGGCCTTTGCCGACAAGGCGGACAAGGAGGGGTTCAAGCAGACAGCCAGGCTCTTCCGCGCCGCGGCCCACGCGGAAACCATCCATGCCCACGCCCATCTCCGGGCACTTAAAGCCATCGGCGACACCGCGACCAACCTGAAAGAGGCGATCAGCGGCGAAACCCATGAGTTTCAGGAGATGTATCCAGGGATGATTGCCGCGGCCAAGGAAGAAGGGCACAAGGCGGGCGAGCGTAGTTTCAGCTATGCCAACGAGGTGGAGAAGATCCATGCCGCCCTGTACCAGAAGGCCCTGGACAGCCTGGGCAACCAGGAGGAAACGGACATCCATGTCTGCTCGGTGTGTGGCTACACCTGCGAGGGAGAGGCCCCGGAAAAATGTCCGGTGTGCGGGGCCAACCGGAAGGCCTTTGACAAGATATCCTAATTTCCCCCCTTTAACAAAGGGGGAGGCGAAGGGACCGATGCCCCAGTTGATTAGGCAAAGGGGACTGGCTGCCTTATCTGATTTTCTACAGGGCCATCATTTCCCGTAAAAATCCAGGATGCTTTCCACCAGGGCCGGGATGGTATAGGTCTTTGGCTGCACGTCGATGGCAAGCCCCGCCTTTTCCGCGGTTCTCCCGGTGATCGGACCGATGGTCGCCACCTTGACCCCGGCCAGCAGGGTATCCCGCTCCGGCCCCAGCATCTCCAAAAAGTTGGTCACCGTGGAGGAGCTGGTGAAGGTGACCATGTCGATCCCGCCTGCGGCCAGTTCCTGGCGCACCAGGTCATAATCCTTGGGCCGGACATTCTGGTACACCGGCACCACCGCCACCTCGGCCCCGTTCTCTACAAGGATTTCCGGCAGCACCTCCCGGGCCTTCTTGGCCCGGGGCAGCAAAACCTTGCAGCCCTTGACTCCCTGCGCCACCATGCCGGCGGCCAGCCCCTCGCCGGTGAATTCCTCGGGCACCAGATCGGCGGTAAGTCCGTATTCCTTCAAGATCTCCGCGGTGGACGTGCCGACCACGGCAATCTTCGGCCCGGCCAGGGCCCGGCAGTCGAAGCCCCGCTCAAAGAGCCGGGTGAAGAAGAAGCGGATGGCGTTGATGCTGGTAAAGACCAGCCACTGGTAGTCGCCCAGCCGGTTCAACTCGGCATCCAACTCGTCCCAACTGTCCGGCGGCGCCAGGGCGATGGTGGCCCCTTCCACGCAGTCCGCGCCCTGATCCTCCAGGAGGCGGACCAGCTCGCTGGCCTGCTCGCGGGTCCGGGTCACCAGGATGCGTTTGCCGAACAGCGGCCTTTTCTCGAACCAGTTGATGGTGTCGCGCAGCTTGACCACCTCGCCCACCACGATGAGGGCAGGCGGCTTGATCTTTTCTTTTTTTACCACCTCGGCGATGGTGGCCAAGGTGCCGACCACCGACTGCTGGATCGGGGTGGAGGCCCAGCGCACCACCACCACCGGGGTCTCCGGGTCGCGGCCGTGCTTGATCAGATTCTCGGTGATAAAGGGCAGATTCTTGATCCCCATGTAAAAAACCAGGGTGCCGATGCCGGTGGAGATCTTGTCCCAGGCGATATTGGAGGTTTCCTTGGTGGGGTCCTCGTGGCCGGTGATAAAGGCCACCGAGGCCGTGTATTCCCGGTGGGTGATGGGCACCCCTGCGTAGGTGGCCGCGGCGGTGGCCGAAGTCACCCCCGGCACCACTTCAAAGGCGATGCCGTGCTTGGCCAGCTCTTCGATCTCCTCGCCGCCCCGGCCGAAGATGAAGGGGTCGCCGCCCTTGAGCCGCACCACGATCTTGCCGGCGGAGGCATGATCCACCAGCATCTGGTTGATCTCCTCCTGGGTATGGGCGTGGCATTCCCCGCCTTTTTTCCCGGCGTAGATCAACTCGGCCTCCTTGGGGACGAACTTGAGCAGCTTGGGGGTGGCCAGATAATCGTAGACCAGAACCTCGGCTCTTTTAAGGAGCTCCAGCCCTTTTACCGTGATCAGGGTGGGGTCGCCGGGGCCTGCGCCGATGAGATAGACCTTGCCCCGGGAACGTGCTGTTTTTGTGTCGCTGTGTGTTGTCATGATTCTTCTCAATAAAAATAAAAAAACCGGCCAGGCCGGAAAAAAAATCGGAATTTGCTTCAAGGAGGTGCTTCGACAGGGCTCAGCACGAACGGAATATCAATACATCTTAAGACAATGTCCGTTCGCCCTGAACCCTGTCGAAGGGCAGCTTTTACGAATCCATCATTCCAGGGTGTGGCCGTAAACCTCGGAAAGGATCTCCCTACCGCCTTTTTCCAGCAGCGCTTCCGCCAGCCGCAACCCCAACCCTTCGGGATCGCTGGTGTTTTCGCACAATTCCAACCGCACCATACGCTCCCCGTTTACGGAAGCTACCAGGCCGATCATGTGCAGGCTGTCTTTTGCGACCAGCCGGGCAAAGCCGGCGATGGGCACCTGGCAGCCGCCCTCCAGCCGGTGGAGAAAGCCGCGTTCCGCCCGAACCGCCAGCGAGGTTTCTTGGTCATCCATAAACATCAGCCCGGCCAGCAGCTCCGCGTCGCTGGTCCGCAATTCGATGCCCACCGCGCCCTGGGCCACGGCAGGCAGCATCTCCTCTTCCGTGAAATAGGACTTGGCCCGGGCGCTGAGGGACAAGCGGTTCAGGCCGGCGGCGGCCAGGATGATGGCGTCGAACTGGCCTTCGTCGAGTTTGCGCAGCCGGGTGTCGAGATTGCCCCGCAGGTCTTCGATGATAAGATCGGGCCGAATCTTGGCCAGCTGGGATTTGCGCCGCAGGCTGCTGGTGCCCACTTTCGCGCCTAAAGGCAGCTCGCGGCAGGTGGCGCAGGTGTTGGAGATAAAGGCGTCAAACGGGTTTTCCCGCTTGGTGATGATGCCGATGTGCAGCCCTTCGGGCAGATCGGCCGGCACATCCTTCATGCTGTGCACCGCGATATCCACCTCGTTGTTGAGCAGGGCCTCTTCGATCTCCTTGACGAACAGCCCCTTGCCGCCCACCTTGGCCAGGGGCACGTCGGTGATCTTGTCGCCCTTGGTGATGATCTTCACCAGCTCCACCGTGGTTTCCGGGTATTGGGCCTCAATCAGTCCTTTGATCCAGGTGGATTGGGTCAGGGCCAGCAGGCTTGCCCGGGTGCCGATTCTGATTATTTTTTGCATCAACGGTTCCCCTGTTGTTTGGTTGTCGAACAGACCGGCTGATCCTTGGTATGGATCGACTCCGTTCTTTATCTTTTTTCCGTAGATTGCGCAAGATAAGTCATCCGCTGACCGTCATTTTTGTTGCCCTCGCCCAAAAACCGTCTCCCCGGCGGAGCCGGGGAGACGGAGAGTTGCGAGAGACTGAAAACACTGGATTCCGGCCTGCGCCGGAATGACGAGCTGCGGTTTATCTTTTTTACAAAACCATCATTTTTCCTGGAGCCGGTCGAGCAGGGTCGCAGCCAGAAGCGGGATCAGCAGTTCATGGTGGCCGATGATGTTGTAGCCCTTGCCGCCGCCCATGGTGGGCCGGTTCACCACGTTGGTCATGGTCCGGTAATGGCGGATAAAATCGAAATTGGCGGTGGTGAAGTTGTTCGCCACATGACCGAGGTTGCGCACCAGGGTGAGGGCCTTTAAAAAAACCTCGGGCA
>DASWIU010000046.1:0-3766 GCA_036397515.1 Desulfurivibrionaceae bacterium
TTTTCGGAGTTGTAGTAGAGGATATTTTTCAGATGGAAAAAACTGTCCAGGTCCATCTCATAAAAGTGCAGAGCCAGTCCATCCTCTTCCACCCGCACCACCGTTCCCTTCATCTTCAGGCTCAGATCGCTGGTTGAACCCACCAACCGCAGGGAAACCAGGCACTTTTCGCCGAGCTTGTGGCCGGTAACGCCAAGCACGAAGACCCCCTTGAGGCTCAGGTCCGCGGTTTCACACTCGGCATGGCTTTGATCCGGGAAGTCCAGGCCGATGAGGACCTGAAACGGCACCCTGCTGTTTTTGCGCTTGTTTTCCATGGTTGAACCCCCGTGTCCTGTGACGTGGTCTGGTTGCCTGCTATTCCGGCATGGAGAGAAAGCCTTCCCGTTCGAGGAGCTGGCTGATGTTCAGCAGGTGCAGCTCCTGGTCTTCTCCGAGTCGGGCCGGGCCGACAATGTCGCCGTTTTTTGCCGGAGCCAGGGAGAGCAGCGGGGCCGCTTCCTGCTCCAGGCGGCGGCAGAGAATCACCCCGTGCCAGTTGCCGCTGCTTACCACCACCAGCAGGGTGGCTTCTTCGTCGGGGATGTCGGTGAGGCCGATGCCCCGGGGGATCATGAGGGGAAGGACCAGTTTTTTCAGTTTGTTGTTCTTGAGCAGGGCCAGGGACCCTTGCATCTGGCCGGACAGGCTGCTGAACCAGCCCCCCAGGTCCTTCAGGGGAATCTGGCTGCTTTGGATATATTTTTTTCGCTTTTTGGGAGAAAGCGGTTTGATCAGGGCGATGTGTTTTTCGGCAATGGCCAGGGAGAGCTTGCCGATGGTGATGGCGCGGAGCATGGCCCCGGCCTGGATCGGCAGGGGTTTTGCCCTTGGGGTCTTGGCGGCGGCCGGTCCGGAAACCTTGGCCGCCGGGGTTTGTCCGGCCTTGGCTTGGGCAGGCTCTGGAGCGGTATCCTCCAGGGAGGCCGGCTCTGCCCAGGATTCCAGGTCGGCAGGCGATTCGGGTGTCTGTCCAGTTGCTCCGGGGGATGCGCCCTTTTCGGCGGCCACCTTTTCTTTCAGTTTGGCAAACTTGCCGTACACCCTTTTAAACACCTCGGCATCCTTTTCCGGGTCGAGCTTGCCGTCTTCGTACATGTTGACCACATGGGCCATGGTTTCCTTGAGGAAATCGATGAACTCAGGGGGAACCTTGTCCTGCCGTTTCTGGGCGTAGAGCAGAATGCTCTCCGCCATGGTCATAATGGCCAAGGCGTTCTTTCTGGTGCTGAAGCGATTTTTCAGGCAGGTGAAGGCCGCCTGCAGGGGCTCGATTTTTCTGGGCGACAGGCTCCAGTCCTGGGAAAGGATCTCTGTTTTCAGTTTCTGAATGGATTCGTCGAGGGAAAGAATCACCGGCAATACTCCACAGCCATTAAAGACAAGAATCCGCGCAGGCTGTGAGGCGTGGATCCTGCTCGGGCAATTTTATCCGGCCAGGTCAGGGGCCAATGGCCTATTGTGACTGGAAAATTTGTAGGGTACTATAGCAGAAATTTCCGCGGTTTGGCAACAGACAGTTCCGTGACGACCTGCTAAAAAAAATCCCCGCACCACCGGGCAAGGAAACATGACGCATGGTTGAGAATACACTCTCTTTTTTTGTCGCCCTGTTCGGGGCCCTGGTCGGCAGCTTTCTCAACGTGGTCATCGTCCGCCTGCCCGAGGAGGGCGGTTCCGTGGTTTTTCCCGCCTCCCATTGTCCGGTCTGCAAAAAGCCCATCGCCTGGTACGACAACATCCCCCTGATGAGCTTCCTCCTGCTGCGCGGCAAGTGCCGGCAGTGCCAGGCGCGGATCTCCCGGCGCTATCCCCTGGTCGAGGGAGCCATGGCGCTTCTGGCCCTGGCCCTGTATCAGCACTTCGGCCTTACCCTGCTTCTGCCCATCTATTTTCTCTTCTGCGCCGCTCTCCTAGTGGTCATCTTCATCGACCTGCAGCACCAGATCATTCCCGATGTGATCAGCCTGCCGGGCATCGTCCTCGGCTTTGCTCTCTCCTTTGTCAACCCCTTTGTCACCTGGCAGGACGCCGGGCTGGGGATTCTCTTCGGCGGCGGGAGCTTTTATCTGGTCGCCCTGGTCTATTATCTGCTTACCAAGCGGGAAGGCATGGGCGGCGGCGACATCAAGCTGCTGGCCATGATCGGCGCTTTCCTGGGCTGGCAATCCCTGCCCTTCGTGGTCTTCGGCAGCTCGGTGCTGGGGGTGGTGGCGGGTGTCTGGGCCATGATCGAACAGCGCAAGGGCGGCAAGACCGTGATCCCCTACGGCCCCTTCCTCGCCATCGCGGCCCTGCTCTATCTCTTTTTTCGGCAGGAGATTCTTCTCTTTTTCATCCGGTTTATCCTCCACCGCTGACCTTGGCTGTTTTCTGAATTTTTCCCCGTATCTTCCTGATTTTTCTTTTTCTCCCCTCCCGCGGCCCAAGGCCGATCCCGCGCCCTCTTGAGAATCGTTTCCCACATTTACCGAATCTTTACCGCCATTAACCCCACCTTTACAGCTATTTGCTATATAATATATCCGTGAGGAAGAGGCGGACGCCGGAAGAGCCCGACCCGGAAGGCGAGAGGGGTTTCGCTGGTCCGCGGAGGCAAACCAAAACGGAGGAGAAAACGATGTACAAGAAAATCATGGTAACGGCCGCGGCTATTTTTGCCCTGGCGCCGATGGGTGTGCTGTGCGGCACCGAGGCTGGGGCGGCGGAGTACAAAAGCAGCGGCGCGGCAAAGGCTCCCACGGAAAAGGCGGTGAAGGTCGAGGCCTGCTACGAGTGCCACGAGCCGGTCAAGCAGCTCCACACCATGGGCAAGCACGGCAAGGTGAACTGCGTCAATTGCCACAGCGGCCTTGCCAAGCACCTCGAGGCCCCCGGCCCGGAGACCCGGCCAATGACGAGCACCTCCTGGGAGACCTGCGGCAAGTGCCACAAGGACCAGTATGAGAGCTTCATGAAAGAGGCCATGCACCGGCCCGCCCGGGACGAAAAATCCCAGCTCACCAACCGTTCCCCCAACCCCTTCTGGGAAAAACTCATGGCCGGCCACGGCTTCACCAAGGAACACAACCTCACCCGCAGCCATGTGAACATGCTCGTCGACCAGTTCGTGGTGGATCGGGCCTTCGGCGGTCGTTTCCAGCCCAAGAACGGCTGGAATTACATCCTTGAAAAGGGCAAGGTCTGGGACATCCTGGTGGATACCCATCCCGAAACCAAGGAGCACAAGGTCTTCAATCCCCAGACCGCGCCCGCGGCCAATCCGGTCTGTCTCCAGTGCAAGACCCAGGATCATATCCTCAAATGGGCCTACATGGGCGACAAGGTGCCGGACGCCCAGTGGTCCAGGGAATCCAACGTGGTGGAGGTGGCAAAGGATGTGGAGCACGGGCTCAACTGCTTTACCTGCCATGATCCCCACGCAGCCAAGCCCCGCATCGTGCGCGACGGCCTGATCGACGCCCTTACCCAGCCCAACGGCGACACCCTCTGGCACAAGGATCCGAAGCGGACCGGGTTCAAGGTCATCGACATGGGCGTGCGCGGCTTTACCCGCAAGATCGCCCTGCTGGACAAGTACGACTCCCGGCTGCAATGCGGCCAGTGCCATGTGGAGTACAACTGCAACCCCGGCACCGACCCCAAAACCGGCGAAAAGGTCAAGATGAGCGACCGGCGGACCAACCACTTCCCGTTCAAGGACGTGTTCGGCCTCTATGACCACTAC
>DASWIU010000047.1:0-7346 GCA_036397515.1 Desulfurivibrionaceae bacterium
AGGCGGATGGCAAAGGTGTTATGGCCGCCGCGAATCCGGGAATGATAGCTCTGGCTGACAAAAATCTCGTAGCCGGCCCGGACCAGCGCCTTGCCGAGCAACTGGCCGATGGTCACCAGGCCTTGGCCGGCCTCGCCGCCAATAAGAAGATGGATGTCCAGTGGCATGATCATGGCCCCCGCGCTATTTCTTCACTGCCTTGTACTGGGCGTACATATCATGGATGCGGTGGCGCAGGGCGCTGATCTTTTTGGAGTCTTCCTTGGAAAGCCAGCGCGGTTCGCTGATCGCAAAGATGATCTTGGCCAGCTCATCGAGCACACTCTCGGTGGCGAGGCACCATTCTTTGGTGCAGATATGCTCCATCTCCCCGGCCTCATCTATATCCTTGGCCAAGAGACTGAGGGATTTTTCGAGATGCTCCATGAATTCCCGATGCGCCCGCAACATGAGTTCTTCCATTTCAATCTGACGTTTCATGATACTCCTCCTTAGCGTAAATGGTTTATGGCCGATGGGCCGGGAAGGTGTTCCCGTCTCGCCCGTTGAGGGTGGAATGGCAAAAAAATCGTTGCGGGCCTGCCGAAAAAAAACAACCCTGGTCTTCAGCCTGGGCCGGGCGGGTCGGATCACAGAGCCAGCAGACGGCGGTTGATCTCGATGCCCACCATGGCTCCCTGGCCGGCGGCGATAATGGCCTGGGCCTTGCCCGTTTTGAGGGCGCCCAGGGCAAAGAGGTTTTTAACCGAGGTTTCGCAGGCATGATCGGTGGCAAGCTTGCCCCCGCTGCCTTCCCGTTCAAGGGCCAGCCCATCCAGACAAGAATCGTTTAACACATAGTCATAACTGAGCATGACCGCCTCGCAGGCGACCTCCTGCCCGTCCGCCAGTTTCACCCCGGCCAATGCCGTCTCGCCAAGAAATTCCTGGGGGATCCCAGCCCGAAAGGCGATGCCGTCCTCGGCCAGCAGTTCGGCATGGTCTTCCGGCAGGAGACCGGCCGGAAGGATGAGAGTGATATCCGGGGTAAACATCTGCCGCATGGCAAAGGCGAGGCGCATGGCGTCGAGGGAATCCCCGAGGATGACGAGCTTCTTGCCGGTGGTGCGGTAGCCGTCGCAGTCCACACAGGTATAGACCGTCCGGCTGAAAAATCTGTTCATCCCCTTTATTTGGGGCGGATTCTCCACCGCCCCCGCGGAAACAATGGCATAGGGCGCTTGGTACAGGCCCTTCTCGGTGCTGACAATAAAACCATTCGCACCCCGCACCGAGGCCACCTGCTCGCGCCTGAATTCAGCGCCGAAGGATTGAATTTGCCTGATCCCGGTGTCAACCAGCTCTTTCCCGGAGACGACTCCGAGGCCGAGATAATTTTCGATGTGCAGGGCATGGCGGGTCCGCCCGCCGCCCTGGTCGATCAGAATGACCTTACGGTTGTAGCGGGCAAGATGGATGGCCGCCTGCAAGCCGCCCGGCCCTGCCCCGATGATGACGCAATCGTAACTCTTTTTTTCCATGGGCCTTTTCTGATCTTTCCCCCCTTGGCGAATCCATTGCCCGAGGGCTCAAAGAAGCCGATAGGGATAGGCGCGTTTGGTCCATTCGCTGTCGGGAAAAGCAGTGCTCAGCTTTTCATAGGCAGCCTTGAGCGGTTGGGGATCGTGCGATCGCTTGTAGCGGCAAACGCCGGCCAGATAGACCGACTCCGGGGCGCTGTCGCTTTGGCCGTATCCGTCGGCCACTTGCTCAAGGCGGTTCAACGCCTCGTCAAACCGGTCACTCTCAAAATGATACTTGCCCAACCCCAACAAGAGCGAGGGGATCAACTCCTCGGGTCCGAGAAACCCCACGGTCCGATGGTGCTCCTGGGCTTCCGGACTCAAGACGATAATGGTCGGCGTCCACTTGACGTTGAAGTCGTCCGAGTGGGGCTTGCTGTCGAAGGGCAGGCGGAGCGGGATAAAATTTTCTTCGATGAACCGGACAACCTTGCTTTCGGGATACGTAACTGTATCCATCTGTTGACAGCCAATTCAACCGGGGTTGAAAAAATCGAGCAGGACCGGTTTGCCCGCCTTTTGCCCCAGACACAGGGCATCGTCCATTTCCGTGCGCCATTGGATTGTTGCAGTCATGGTTATTCCTCCTCGTGTGGTTAACGGAGCAACCCAACACCCTTTCAGATAACAAAAAATCTCGGCGGCTGAAGCCCACCTTGCCCTGACCAAATTCAGGCGGCTGTTTCGTCTCCGCCCGCGGGAGCCCTTGCCGCACCTCGCCCCTTGGGCTTTTCCCGGATTAACCAGGAAGAAAACGCCGGCATCTTTTCCCTCCCGGAGGCAAGACGCGGAACATGTCCCCGGCCGGTTCCCATGGCAGGCCGGTTTCATTCAAGCGAGCGGGGAGAGGAAAAAAATTGAAAGTCTGCTGGCTTTCAGGACCGACTTCAGGGGGGAAAAAACAGACCGAATCGGCCACGGCCAAGGCCTCAAAATTCCGGGCTGACTTTTACGGGAGCAAGCCCAGGATTGCGGGCTCTTCCGCCAAACAATCCGGGCAGACAGTCCGGGGCGCTCCTGGCTAGCCGGGGCAGCACGATTCCGCCAGGATGAAGGTCTTGCTATCGCCAACCTCGCCGCACTTCGGGCATTTCAATTTAACGGCCGGCTTTATTTTTTCGTATATCTCCCTGCCGCAGCGGCCGCAGATAATATGATCCTCTTGGGCGACAAGCTCAGTGGGCATAAGTTCGCGCCGGCACTCGGGACATTGCAATGAAGGCATGATGCTTCCTCCTTTCTGGAATTGCCAAGGAATCGCGGCGGTTAGTCAATCGGGGGTCAACCGCCGATCTCATAGTCGAAAGACTCGCTGGCAGCCTCCTCGTACTTGCTCCCCAGATCGGCCATCTTCCCTTTGATTTCTTGCCGCACCGGGCTCCACTCCAATGGACAGGCGGTCCGCAGCTGATCCAGCCGATCGTCAAGCTCGGTCATGATGATATGCAGGCCATTGACCTTTTCATACATCCGCTGCTTGTCGCCCGTGGGCAATTGATCCATCTGGCGGATGACATTATACAGTTTTGCCTTCCACGCCGTGAGTTCCGTATCCACATTTCTACAATAATCCTTAACGTCCATGACTCACCCTCCTGTTTGAAGTTATCAGATTGTGGCTTTCCTGTGTCATTGATCATGCAAGGTATTTCCGGGAAGCGCCTCCTTTGGTGTCTCTAAAAAAACAGGGCGGGTCCGGATAAGGAAAATCAGTACTGCGATGCTGGAAAATATTGGTCACAGTACTGTAGAATTTTTTCTCAAATAAGCAGGATATATACAATGAGTTAAAAATGACTACCTATTGGATAGATGGACTATCATATTAAGCTATTGCGCCGGTGGTTAACAGTGAAAGGGTTATCGCGGCTGAAGCCGCTCCTACCGGGTCGGATATCTCGGTTGATTGTAGGAGCGGCTTCAGCCGCGATAGCTATCATCAGCTTTGCGTATTTAACCGCCGGAGCAATAATAAAAAAGAGACGCAAAAAATGCGAAAAATGAGGCTCTTGTTCCAGGGGAGGTATCGAAACAAGAGAAAAGCCTTTGACCTTCCTCTGTAGAAAAAGGAATTGGGTTCCGGGTTTATTTTTTTGTTCCTTCAGCTCCCTAGCGCAAGGTCGGCCTGCTACAATTGCTCGATATTCTGCCTGAGCTGGCCGATCTGTATGCCCAGCGAGACACATTGCTTTCCCTCCATGCATTCCTGCGCCTCGCCCTCTTCCAGAAAGGTCTTGAGTTCATGGTTGTCCTTCTTGAGGTCAACCACCCAGGCCTTGTTGTTCTCGTCGTAATCAACCATGAGGTTGATGCCGCAGGCCCCGATTTCCGGGAAAACCGCCTTGATCTTGTCGCACAATTCCTCTTTGGTGGGCATGGTTTTGCCTCCTCTTGCTCGGTTATTTTGGCTTCCTAATTTAAATTTAGGCCTTCTAAAACTGGATGTCAAGCGGTGGAGAGAATTGCCAGGGAGGCTTGCCAGATGGCCTTTGGGGGGCAGAGACTTTACCAAGATTGGGGGTGTTTTCGCTGCAGGAAGATACGGGGGAGAGGAGAAAATTCCAACTAATATTCAGAGGGTTGTCAGGCCATTTTCCTTACTTACTGAAGAGCCAGGGCAATCTCCTGCTGCATGGCCTCGATGACCGCGATGGGATCAACGGCCTTGGAGATGGGGCGGCCCACGACCACCTGATCGGCGCCGCTTGTGATGGCGCGGCCGGCGGTCATGATCCGGGTCTGGTCGTCGGCATGGTCGAGCACGTTGGCCCCGGGCCTGATCCCCGGGGTGACCAGCAGCAGCCTCTCGCCGAGTCCCTCCCGCAGCCGGGCGGCTTCCAGGCCGGAGGAGACCACCCCGTCGCAGCCCAGCTCCAGTGCCCGTTTGGCCCGAAAATAGACCAGATCCTCAATGGACTGGGTCATGCCCATGGCCCGCAGATCTTCTTCGCCGAAACTGGTGAGCACGGTCACGGCCAGCAGCCGGATATCGCCTTTTTCCTCCAGCGCCGCCCGGATAATCGGGTCGTTGCCGTGGACAGTGGCCAGGCTCACCCCGTGTTTTCTCAGTTGGGCCACGGCCAGCTTGACGGTTTCCGGGATATCGAAAAACTTGAGATCAAGCATCACCTTGTGGCCCCGGTCAACCAGCCAGTCAACGGTCTGGAACCAGTCGGCCATGAAGAGCTGCAGCCCCACCTTGTAAAAACCCAGGTGGGACTCGGTTTTTTTCACCAGTTCCCTGGCCTGCTCCGGGGTTTCCACGTCAAGAGCCAGGATGATCCGTTCTTTCAAGGGAATATCTTTCACGCGCTGCCTTTCCTTTATCCTTGTGCCAATCCTACTGAATATCGACCTTCACCCGACCGCTGACATCATAGGAATCCTTCTGCATGTCATAATCCATGCCCTTGCCGCGGATGTCCATGCCCTTGCCGGTGATCCGCACCGGTGCCTTGGTCGTGATCCTGCGGGTCTGGTCATCATAACTGAGGCTGTCGGACTGGATCAACAAGCCTTTCTCGGCCTGCACCTTGACCTCGTTTCGCATGATAAGGGTTTTTTTCTTGCTGTTGTATTCGCCTTCCTGGCCGGTGATCACAAATCTGCGCTCGGCGTTTTTAAAGACCTGCGCCTCCACCGTTACCAGTTGCATTTTGTCCTGATCTTCTCCGGAATAGAGCTGCTTGGCCTGGATCTGCCAGTCCCGCACCCCGTTTTTCAGCTGGGTAAACAAGATCCCCTCCATGCTGAAACCAGCGCCGGTGGCCGCTGCCGTGGGAACGGCAAGATTGGTGGCCAGGCCGCCGCGCGGAGCCAAAAGCCTGGTAATTGACCCGCCCCAAACCGGCCAGGAGAACAAAAGGGCCACGGGCAACAACCAGAGAATATTGCGGTAGCCGGTCATCATCGCAAATACCTCGCCAGCAGCTCTTCCCGTTGCCCTTTGGCCTCGATGATCAGCTCGCACAGCTCGCGCACCGCGCCCCGGCCTCCCGCCTCTCTGGTCACATAATGGGCAACCGCCTTGACCTCGGCGACCCCGTCCGCCACCGTTACCGCCAGGCCAACCCGGCTGAGCAGAGGCAGATCGAGCCAGTCGTCTCCCATATAGGCGACCTGCTGGGGGATAAGCTTTTGGGCGGCGAGAATCTCGGCAAAGGCCTCGATCTTGTTGGCCACCCCTTGATAGAGGTGGGCCAGCTTCAGGTCCTGGGCCCTTCGTTCCACCGCCTCGGAGCGGCGGGCGGTGATGATGCCCACCTCCACCCCGGCCTCGCGCAGGAGGCGGATGCCGAAGCCGTCCTTGATGTTGAAACCTTTCAGTTCCGTGCCGCCATTGCCGTAAACAATCGAGCCGTCGGTGAGCACCCCGTCCACATCCAGAAGCAGAAGTTGGATCTCCTTGGCCCGGGGCAGGCTGGCGCGCCAGGCATAGCCGCGCTCGTCCTGGCCGCTCCGCGATAGGGCCCGCTGGCGCAGTCCTTCGGTGATCTCGCAGTCGGAAGGATACTGGCCGCCTGAAATACCGCGGGAACCGCTGTCGGTCATGGGCCACCCTCCGCTGCTTGGCGCTGGATAAGGGTATGAATCTCCACCAGGTGGGCGAGCAGCGGCTCCACCCCCTTGAGCGGCATGGAATTGGGCCCGTCGCACAGGGCCTTGGCCGGTTCGGGATGGATCTCCATGAACAGGCCGTCGATTCCGGCTGCCACCGCGGCCCGGGCCAGGGTCGGGATAAACTCCCGCTGGCCGCCGGAGCTGCCCCCTGCCCCGCCTGGCAGCTGGACGCTGTGGGTCGCATCGTAGATAACCGGGCAGCCGAAAGAGCGCATGACCGGCAGGGCGCGCATGTCCACGACCAGATTATTGTAGCCAAAGGTGGTGCCCCGCTCCATGAGCATCAGCTTATCTTTAGCCACCGCGTTGATCTTGCTCACCGCGTGCCGCATATCCCAGGGCGAGACAAACTGGCCTTTCTTGAGGCTCACCACCTTGCCGCTTTTAGCCGCGGCCACCAGCAGATCGGTCTGCCTACAGAGAAAGGCGGGAATCTGCAGGACGTCCAACACCTCGGCGGCCGGCCCGACCTGGGCCACCTCATGCACGTCGGAAACCACCGGCACGCCAAAATCCCGGCGGATATCGGCCAGGATCCGCAGCCCCTCATCCAAGCCGGGGCCCCGAAAGGAATCGAGCGAGGTCCGGTTGGCCTTGTCAAAGGAGGCCTTGAACATGTAGGAGATGCCCAGCCGGCCGCAGATCTCTTGAAGCCCTGCGGCGACCTCGCGGCACAGCTCGGCCGATTCGATGACGCACGGCCCGCCGATCAATAAAAAAGGCCGGTTGGGACCGACCTCGAAAAAATCAGGGATACGAACAGGCTCCACTTTTGCTCTCCTTGATGGGACGGAAAAGAACACCGACCTTCTGGTTATATAGGGCTATCAAGCCAAAGACAAAATCGCGCATAACCCAAAAGTGGTAATTGTTCAGCAGTGCCGCGGATACTAGGAAGAAGCCGGCGAAATGTGCTGTCGCACATGAGCCGGCTGATGACAACGCAGATGCGGTGCTGCTGGACAGTTACCTTAAAGTCCGGCGTTCTCCAGGGCGGCCTTGATAAAAGCCTTGAACAGGGGATGCGGCTTCATGGGGCCGGATTTGAATTCCGGATGGAACTGGCAACCGAGAAACCACGGATGGTCGGGCAGCTCGATAATCTCCACCAGCTTCTCGTCCGGCGAGGTGCCGCTGATGATGAGCCCATGTTTCACCAGCTCG
>DASWIU010000048.1:0-11662 GCA_036397515.1 Desulfurivibrionaceae bacterium
AATCGTGGATGATCGCCTCGATTGCGACCACCTCCGCCTCTTCCTCCCGCTGCCGGGCGAAAAAGAGGAGATTGCGCACGATGTAGGCGATCCGCTCCCCTTCCTTGATGATGCGGTCGAGCATCTCCCGCTGAACCGGATTGGCGGCCCCGCCCTCCAGCGACCCCTGGCTTGAATCGTCGAGCAGCACCTGGGCGTAATTGATGATACCGTTGATGGGGTTGTTGATCTCATGGGCGACGCCGGCGGCCAGTTCGCCGATGGAGGCAAGCTGGCCGGCCCGCATGGTTTCGGCCCGGTACATCTTTTCCTCGGTGACATCCCGCAGGAGGATCAGGGCCTTGGTCTGGCCGTCCACATCGGCAAAGGGCACGTAGCTCTGCTCATAATGGCGCCGATCGGACATGATCTCCTCGGTGCGCTGGATCTCGTTGTGCTCGATGGCGGCGTGCATGCGGCACACCTCGCAGGGCTTGTCACGCTGCTTGTAGACCTCATAGCATTTCTCGCCGAGCTTGTCGCCGAAGGTCCGGCGCAGGATCTCGTTCTGGTACTCGATCACATAATCGCGGTTGAGGATGTGCATGCCCTGGTCGAGGGCGGAGAGTATCCCCCGGAACTTATCCCGCTCGGTGCGCAGCTGCAGTTCGACCTCCAGCTGCTCGGTGATGTCCTTGAAGGTCACCACCGCCCCTCTCACCGTGCCGTCGGGGTCTTTGAGCAGATCGGTATTTTTGGAGACACTGCGCACCTTGCCGTCCCTGGTTCTGATCTGGCAGACCTTGCCGATCAGGGGTTTGCCCTGGGTATCGACAAAAGCCCCGCACTCCTGGGAGCAGGGAGGAAGGACAAAGATGTCGCAGGAATGGCCCAACACCTCTTCCCGCCTGAAGCCGGTGACCCGTTCGGCCTTGTTGTTCCAGCTGGTGATCCTGCCGTTCAGGTCCAAGCTGAGGGCGGCGCTGGGAATGACCTGCAAGGTAAGCTCGGCCTGGGCCAGCTCCCGGGTGAGCCGCGCCTCGGTCTGCCGGTGCTTGTCAAGCTCCTGCTGCAACTCCCGATTGGCTTGGCGCAGGGCCGTGATTTCTCCGGCCCCGGCCTCTCCGCACTCCTGCATGTTTCCCATGGTCCACCTGTTCTGTTTACCCTTCGACAGGCTCAGGGCGAACGGTCAAGGGATGGTATCCGTTCACCATGAGCCTGTCGAAGGGCCGCACACAAATGCCATCCTGATGGCAACCCAATCACAACGCCTTATCCAGCGCCTCGGCCAGATAGGCGAGATGCGCTTTTTCCTCGTCTGCCAACCGCAGAAAAAACGCCCGGACCTCCTGCTGCCCGCTTTTTTGCGCCATGCGGCCGTAAAGATCCAGGGCCTGGGTCTCTAACGCCATGGCCAGCTCCAGGATCTCCTGCCTGCTGTGCAGACGGGGTTCGACCTGGGCAAGGAAATCCTCCACCCTGCCGCCGCCCTCCATGATTCCGGCCACCGCCTTGCCCGGCATGGCCTCCACTCCGTGCGCCTGCCGGTACTCGGCAAGGAGCCGCGCCTTGTGCCTGTCCTCAAAACCCATCAGCCGGGTATAGAGCTGCCGGGCCTCGTCATCTTGCGCCCGTTCGGCCAGGCGGTGGTAGAACTCCTGCAACCCATCCTCCATGGCATAGGCCAGGCTCACCCCGTCCTCATACTCTTCCTGGCCGGTGAAAAACTCAAGCCCAGCCTCTTGCGGCCCCCTGGCCTGCCCCCCTTGCCAGGCCTTGATGCCTCCGGCCATATTGTAAACGCTTGCAAAATCCTTGCCAGCGAGGAGCTGGGCCGCTGCCTTGCTTCTGCCGCCGACCGCGCAGTAGACGATGACCGGCTTCTCCTTTTCCAGCTCATCGAGCCGTTCCGGCAGCTCCTTGATCGGGATGAGGATCGCCCCGGCCAGATGCCCCGCCTCATATTCCTTGGGCTGGCGGACATCCAGCAGCTGATAGTCATCCGCCTTCCGCGCCTCCATGTACTCCTTGGCCTGGGCCACACTGAAATCCTTGCCCGGGACAAACAGATTCTTCCATTTCATCGCTCACTCCATTTTTTATTTTTCGTTACGACCAGATCGCCTTCACGGGGTGTTGCGGGTAAAGGGCATGGCCAGCAACCGCCAAAACCCCAGCTGCTCAATCTCCCGGTGCGAACCGATGCCGATGACGATCTTCTCCTGGGCCACCTCGGTGACCAGGGTCCCCAGCATCCGGTCCCAGATGGAGAAGATCACCCCGTAATTGGAATCCCGCTCCTTGATCCGCACCGAATGGTGGATGCGGTGCAAAAAAGGCGGTACAAAGAAGAGCACCCACAGCCGCTCAAACCAGTCCGCCACCCGGATGCTGCTATGGTGGAACTGCACGGAGAGGTTGACCAGGATCTCAAAGAGGATGTAGGCGATCAGCCCGATGCCGAAGGTATGGATCACCGCCAGCCGGATCAACCCGGTGAAGAGAAACTCACCCAGATGGAAACGGTTGGCCGTGGTCACGTCCATGTTCAGGTCGCTGTGGTGGACCCGGTGAAACCGCCAGAGAAAAGGCAGCACATGGGTGAGCAGGTGCCAGAGATAGATGAAAAAATCCAGGATCAGGATGCCGGCGACAATCTTCAGCCACTCGGGCAGATCCCAGGCATGGAGCAGGCCGAAATGTTTCTCCTGCCCGGCGAGAATCAAACCGACGATGGCGCTGGTGTACAGCAGATGGTAGATCGTGCCGTTCATGATGGAGAGCGGCAGATTGGCGAGCCAGCGGCTGGGGCGGGCCACGGTGGGCTCGCGGTAGGAAAAGCCCTGCTCGCAGAGAAGAAAAAAGACAACCCCACCCCAGTAAAGGTAGGGCTTGATTGCATACAGTTCCATGGCGTCCTCCGTTCCGGCCCAATATATAGATGCGATTTCTGCTGCTTCCCCTAAAAAATTACCACGCTTTCTCCCGAAAACGGGAAAAAATAATGTTTCACTTTTCTCTCTTCACCATGCCGGAAAATCTGCGCCTCCAGAGGGATCACTTGGAAGAGATGGTGCAGGAGCGCACCACTTCTTCCGGAAATTTTCCCGGAAGAGAGTTCGACCGAACCTGAACAGGACTAAGCGAGCACCACGGATTTATTTACAGACAAGCACTAAGCCAGCATCTTGCGGATTTTTTGGAATATTACCCGGCCGTTATTTTTTTGGCGAGAATTTGACCATGGAGGTTCTTTTGCCGTGCTTTTTTGGTACAAAATCCTGACGGCACAGTAAGAAGATCTTCAGCCCGTGGCCCGGATGAGCGCCTCAAGCTCCTGCCAGTCCACGGAGCTTTGCCGGCAGCTACAGTCCTTCAACAGGCAGACCTGGGGGATCACCTTGAGCCCATGCCCGCCGAGGGAGCCCTCGGGCGAGACATTGGCGGAGCGCAGATATTTCTCGCGCAGATCCCGGGTGCAGAGACAGCCGAGCACCGCCCGCGGCTGGCGCTGGCCGATCCGGCGCACCAGAAAATCCCGGCTGCGCAGCACCCCCTCTTTTTTGTGCAGCCTGCCGCTCACCACTACGGAAACATCCAGGTAGCCCAAGGACAAAGCCACCTCCCGCATCTCCCGCAGCCGGCAGGGAATGCGGCAATCGGCCGGGCACAACAACCCTTTTTCCTGGTCGATCACCGTGGCGCACCCTTCCGCCCGCAGGCAATAGGGCAAAAAAAGCATTCTTTCGCCATAAGGGGTCCGGGCAAACCGCTGCCTAAAAAAGCGGTTCCCCGCCGCCACGACCTTGCGGACATAGGCATCCTTGTCCATCCGCGGAAAAAACCGGGCCAGGGGACGGTAGAGAAAAACCAAAACAGGAAGGGTCAGCCAAGAGGGAAAGGATAAAGTCATGATCTCGATGATTGTAAAATTTTTTCTTGCGGGTGGACGACGAAAATTCTCAACAGGTTTGCCAAGTTCAGCTTACCATACTATTCCATCTCCGGCAGGCAGTTTTCAGGGATTGAATCCCGCCTCTGATTCCCGGCGCCAGAGGAAATACCCTGCCACGCCTCCAGCAACCCGGCCAGCCATTTCTCGGCCAGGGCCAGCGCTTCCGGGGAATTTCCGCTATTGGCCAGACTCAATTGGGCCAGAATCATCTGGTAGCTTTCGTGCAACGGCCGCGCGGCTTCCGGTTCGGCACGGTCAAGGGCCTGATCCAGATAAAAGAGGATATCCATGGCCTTGCGCAGGCTTTCCACCTTGCGGGTAATATCCCCGGCAACACAACTTTGCCGGGCACCGGTCAGGTGCAACAGACATTTCTCGTACAGGGCAATGATGTTGCACACCGGACTTGCGGTCTCAACCATGGTTTTCAGATACTGCGGACCGGGCTGTTTCATACCCTCTCTTTCCTTGCTCTGTCTGGGGACCTTCCCCGCGCCTCTGCCCCTTGCGTGCTTTTATCCTCGCATATCAAGCCTGGATTCCATAGCGTCTTTTGCGAAAAAAGTCTTCCCCGTTTTTAAAACGCCACCGAGGTCTTCGGGCCGGCGGACAATGGGATTCACGGAAAACCAGCGGATATGGTATTCTGTTTCAACTACCCGGCGGATTTCCCTTTACAGGGCAAGCCCCCGGGAAAACCTCCTCATTTTACGGAAACAGCGATGCTCAAGCTTGTCAAAACCTCCTCACGCAAAGCCGGGCTTCCTCCGGGCAGCCCCGTGTTCATCGGCGAAAAAGTCACGGAAACATTCGGCCTGGACATGGTTGATTACGATGCGGAGAACTTTTCGGTCAGCACCCCGGTCCGGCTTGAGGAGTTCCGCCTGCTGAAAGAAACCCCCAGCAATACCTGGATCAGGGTCCACGGCCTGCACGACGCCGAGGCGGTGGACAAGTTCTGTCTCCATTTCGGCCTGCATCCCCTGACCATCGAGGATATTCTCCATATCGGCCAGCGCCCGAAGATCGATCACTATGACGAATACCTGTTTCTGGTCATCAACCTGATCAACTATGACGATGCCAGCAAGGAGATGAGCATGGAGCAGATCAGCTTCGTGCTCGGCCCCAACTACCTGCTCACCTTTCACGAAAAGAACGACGATATTTTTGACGATGTGCTCGCCCGTCTTGAGACCAACAAGGGCCGCAGCCGGAAAATGGGGGTGGATTACCTGCTCTATTCCCTGCTCGACCGGGTGGTGGACAACTTCTTTTCCGTGCTGGAAAAGATCGGCGAGGAGGTCGAGGAGCTGGAAGAGGAGCTGATCGAGGCGCCTTCCCCGGAAACCCTCCAGGCCATCCACTTCCTGAAACGGGAGATGATCCTGCTCCGCAAATCGGTCTGGCCGCTCAGGGAGGTGATCAACGGGTTGCAACGGGATGAGGCCGCCTTCATGGGGGAAGGAACCCGGGTCTATCTCAAGGATCTCTACGACCATACCATTCAGGTGTTGGACACGGTGGAAACCTTCCGGGACATCATCTCGGGCATGATCGACATCTACCTTTCCTCGGTGAGCAACCGGATGAACGAGGTGATGAAGGTGCTGACCATCTTCGCGGTGATCTTCATCCCCCTCACCTTCATCGCCGGGCTATACGGGATGAATTTCAACACCAGCATGAGCCCCTTCAACATGCCGGAACTGAACTGGTATTTCGGCTACCCCTTCGCCCTGCTGCTCATGGCGGGGACAGCCGGCTCCATGCTGATCTATTTCAAAAAGAAGAAGTGGTTCTGAACAGCCCGCAAGCAGGAACAATCCCCAAAAAGATTCTGAAAAGTTCGAGGTGAACGGCGCCATTTTTCCGCGGTTTTTACCCCGGAGAAATCCCCTTGTTCCCCGGCCGTTGCTCTATGCTATAATGAATTGCGGCCTCGCCACGCCACAAAAACCCTTGCCCGGCCATCGTGGCGAAACGGAAAAAAACCTGTGGCAGACAATTGACTTGTAATTATATAAATATTCTCCGGACTCTTCCTCCCGCGCCGGCTGGCTTTACAATAAGAGACCACAGACCCATGGCCCATCGAGCACCAGATCACGGAATGCACGACTCCACCCTTACCCCCTGGTACAGGATCAGCCTCCTCTGCGCCTTCTTCCTGCTGCCGGCCGCGTTTGCCCAGGCCGGGGATTCCGATGACGCGACAACGCCCCCAAAGGCGTGGCCCCTCCGCACGGCGGTGCGCTTTGCCCTGCGGAACAACCCGGACAGCCGGATGGGCCGGAATCGGATCGAAGCGGCCCAGGCCGCCATCACCATGGAGCGCTCCTCGTTTTTCCCCAGGCTTGACCTGAACTCCCGCTACGACCAGACCAACAATCCCATGTACTCCTTCGGCAACATCCTGAACCAGGGCGCCTTCAACAACGCCATCGATTTCAACGATCCCGGCCGCACCGACTCCCTGAACATGGGGGTCCGGCTCGGCTACCGTTTTTTCAACGGCGGCCGCGACCTGGCCGGACTGAAGGCCGCCGAGGCGCAGGCGGTTTCCTCCCGGATGGAACTCGGGGCGGTGCAGGCCCAGCTCGCCTTTGAGGTGGTCCGAACCTTTCAGCTCATCATCCAGGCCGAGGAACTGGTCAAGGCGCAGCAGGCATCGGTGGAGGCAATCAGCGCCTCCCTGGCCGTGGCGCAAGCCCGTTACCGGGAAGGAGTCCTGTTGAAAGCCGACCTTCTCGATCTGGAGGTGCAACAGGCCAAGACGCAGGAAGGCTTGAGCCAGGCCAAACACACCCTGGAGCTGAGCCGCGGAATCTTCCTCAGCCTGCTGGGCCTTGACCATGGCCCGGTGGTGCTCGACCCGGCCCAGGGCGGGCCCCAGGAGGTTCCGCGGTCTGTTGCCCATGACCAGCGCTATGAACTGAAAAGCATGGAGGCCCTGATCCTGGCGGCCAAGGCCCGGCTCCGGCAGGCCCGGGGCGGCCATTACCCCTCCCTGGAAGGCTATGCCGGCTACGAAGCGGAAAAAGGCTATGTCACCGACGGCTCCGGCGACTCGTGGCAGGCCGGGGTCAAGTTGCGGTTCAACCTTTCCGAGGGCGGCCGGACCGGGGCCGGGATTGCCAGGGCCACGGCACTGCTATCCGAAGCACAGGAACGGAGGCGCAAAACCGAGCTGGCTATCTCCCTGGAGGTGCAGCAGGCGGAGTTTGCCGTACTCGACGCGAGGGAGCGTTTGCAGGTTACGGAACAAAGCGTGGCCCAGGCCCAGGAAAGCGCCCGGATCAACCGGCTCCGTTTCAAGGAAGGGGCTCTGCTCGCCTCGGACCTGCTCGGGGTGGAAAACCGGCTGACCGACGCCCTGGTGCGGCGCATCGTGGCGGAAACTTCCCAGCGCATTGCCGTTGCCGACCTGCGGCGCGCCCTGGGACTGCCCCAGTTCCCGGAATCATCGGAAACGCCGGACGAACCCCGGCCTGAAAAGAGAGCAGCCTCCCAATAAACCCTGAAACAGGAAATTGAACCCATGCCGTACAAAACTTTTTGTTCCACGCTTTTTCTGGGTTTACTCCTCATTGCTGCCGGCTGCAAGGATGCGGCCCACCAGGACGCCCCCGACCAGCCGCTTGCCGTCGCGGAAGTGCGGGTGGTCACCGTGGCCGACCAAGCGGCCCAGCGGCAAAACGAGGTGGCCGGCGCCGTGGAATCGGTCCAGAGGGCGACCATCGCTGCCAAGCTGGACGGCGCCATCGAGGAGATGCCGGTATCCCTGGGTCTGGCGGTGAAAAAAGGCGCGCTGCTGGCAAAGATCAGCGCCGGAGAGATTACGGCCCGCCTGGCGCAGGCCGAAACGCAACTCGCCCAGGCACAACGGAATTTCGAGCGCGAAAAACGGTTGCTGGCAAAAGAGGCCTCCACCAGGGAAACGGTCACCTCCCTGGGAGAGGCCTACCGGCTGGCGGAGGCCGGCGTGCGCGAGGCCCGGGCCATGCGCGACTACGCCATAATCACCGCCCCCTTTGCCGGAATCATCTCCCGGAAAATGGCCAATGCCGGCGACCTGGCCACCCCCGGCATGCCCCTGCTGGTATTGGAAAACACTGAGCAATTGCAGGTGGTTGCGGCGGTGCCGGAGGGTCCGGCCCTCACAATCAAAAAGGGGGATTCGCTTGCCGTCACCGTCCCGGCCGCCGCGTTTTCCCAGGCCGGAACCGTGACCGAGATCGCTCCGGCAACAGACACCGCCTCGCGCACCACCCTGGTGAAGATCCGCATCGAGGGCTCCGCCGCTTTGCAGCCCGGACAGTATGCGCGGGTAGCCTTTCCCGGCGTCGCCGGGATCAAGACCTTTTCGGTGCCGGAGGCAGCGCTGCTGCGCTTTGGTCAGATGGAGCGGCTCTTTGTGGCGCAGGACGGCATGGTCCATTTGCGCCTGGTGCGCAGCGGCGAGCGCCGGGATGGCCAGGTGGAGATTCTGGCCGGCCTTAATGGCGGAGAGCAGGTCGTGATTCAGGGCGGCGAGCGGCTTATCGACGGCCAGCCCGTGCGCATCGTGCAATGATGAACCAACCCCCCGATAATCAGCACAGCTTTGCCGGCAGGCTCGCCTCAATCTTCGTTGAATCCCGGCTGACCCCCATCCTGATCATCGCCTCCCTGCTCCTGGGCATCGTGGCCGTGGGCATGCTGCCCAGGGAGGAGGAGCCGCAGATCAAGGTGCCGATGATCGACATCATGGTCGCCATGCCCGGCGCCACCCCCAAGGAGGTGGAGGAACGGCTTTCCATCCCCATGGAAAAGCTCCTCTACGAAATTCCGGGGATCGAATACATCTACACCACCTCCATGCCGGGCCGGAGCCTGCTCGTCGCCCGCTTCTACGTGGGCGAGCAGATGGAGGACGCCATCGTCCGCCTCAACCAGAAGCTGGCCACCAATTTCGACCGCATCCCCCACAACGTCGCGCCGCCTTTGGTTAAGCCGCACACCATCGACGACGTGCCGATCCTCGCCCTGACCCTGCACAGCCCGCATTATGACCACTACACCCTCCGGCGTCTCGCCGCCCAGATCGATGACGCGGTCAAGAACATCCCCGAGGTGGCCGAGACCAAGCTCATCGGCGGCGCCCGGCGACAGGTGCGGATCCTCTTCGATCCCGCCCGCCTTGCCGCCCGCCGGCTGACCGCGACCGAGCTCATCCCCAAGCTGCGGCAGGCCAATCTGCAATCGTACTCCGGCACCTTGCAATCCCGGAACAAGGAAATCCTCCTGCAAACCGGCCGGTTTCTCACCTCGGCCAAGGAGATCGGCCGCATCGTCGTGGGCGTTTACGCCAACCGGCCGGTGTATCTCGACGAGGTGGCCGAGGTGATCGATGGCCCGGAAGAGCCGACCAGCTATGTGCTCTTCGGCCAAGGCAAGGGGCAGCCGGAAGAGGCGGCCGTGACCCTCTCGCTGGCCAAGCGGCCGGGGGCCAACGCCGTGCAGGTGGTGGAATCGGTGCTGGCCAAGATCGAGACCCTCAAGTCCACCCTTATCCCCAGCGACGTTACCATCAGCGTGACCAGAAACTACGGCGAAACCGCGGCGGAAAAATCCAACGAACTCCTGCTGCACATGGCGATCGCCGTGTTCGGGGTGACCCTGTTGATCCTCTTTTTCCTGGGCTGGCGGGAATCGCTCATCGTTATCCTCGCCATCCCCTCGACCCTGGCGCTGACCCTGCTGCTTTTCTATCTGTACGGCTACACCCTGAACCGCATCACCCTCTTCGCCCTGATCTTTTCCATCGGCATCCTGGTGGACGACGCCATCGTGGTGGTGGAAAACATCGTCCGCCATCTGAGGCTGCCGGAAAACGCCGGAAAGCCGGTGCTCAAGATCGCCATCGAGGCGGTGAACGAGGTGGGCAACCCGACCATCCTCGCCACCTGGGCGGTGATCGCCGCCATTCTGCCCATGGCCTTTGTCGGCGGGCTGATGGGTCCCTACATGCGGCCGATCCCCATCGGCTCCTCCGCGGCGATGATCTTTTCGCTGTTCATCGCCTTCACCGTTACCCCCTGGGCCGCCATCCGGGTGCTGAAAAAGAAGATCGCCCCAAACAGCGCCTCGGCCACGCAGCAAACGACCGTGGCAGATCATGACCACGCCCCGGTGGATTTCTTCACCCGCCTCTACCACCGGATCATGGAGCCGCTCCTTGCCCACGCCCGCTGGCGGCTGGTCTTTTTCCTGAGCATTATCGGCCTGCTCCTCGCCTCCTGCGCCATGGTTTATTCCGGGCTGGTCAAGGTCAAGATGCTGCCCTTTGACAACAAGAGCGAATTTCAGCTCATCCTGGACCTGCCCGAAGGGGCCACCCTGGAGGAGACCGCTCAGGCGGCCCGAGAGATGGCCGCGCTCATCGGCCGGGAGCCGGAGGTGGTCAACTATCAGGTGTACGCCGGGGCTGCCTCGCCCTACAATTTCAACGGGCTGGTCCGCCATTATTACCTGCGCAACAGCGCCAACCTGGCGGACATCCAGATCAATCTGCGGCCCAAGGACGAGCGCAAGGCCCAGAGCCACGAGATCGCCAAACGCATCCGGCCCAAGGTTGCGGCCATCGCTCAAAAATACGGGGCCTTCGTGGCCGTGGCCGAGGTGCCGCCGGGTCCGCCGGTGCTGCAGACCCTGGTCGCCGAGATTTACGGGCAGACCGATGGACAGCGCCTCAAGCTGGCCGGAAAGGTCAAGGAGCTCCTCCTTGCCACGGAAGGGGTGGTCGATGTGGACTGGTACCGGGAGGCGGAACGAACCAAGACCGTCATCGCGGTGGACAAGGAAAAAGCCGCCCTCAACGGCATTTCCGCGGGCGAGATCACCCAGGCCGTTGATCTGGCGGTCAAGGGGCTGGCCATCACCCTCTTCCACCTCCCCGACGACAAGGAAGAGATCGACATCGTCCTGGAGCTGCCCCGGGCACAGCGGGCACGGGTTTCGAGCATCCTGAACCTCCAGCTCCGCTCCGGCCTGAACCCGGCAGGATCCTTGGTGCCCCTGCGGGAGCTGGTCACGGTAACCGAGGCGCCCATTGACCAGCCCATCTACCGCAAGAATCTGAAGCCGGTTATCTATGTCACGGCCGACGTGGCCGGGGCGGCGGAAAGCCCGGCCTACGCCATCTTCGCCCTGAACCGAAAACTTGCCGAACTCGATGGGAGGGAATACGGAGGCGCCCAAAAAGCGATCACCATCTACAACCTCAAGCAGCCCTTTTCCGAGCTGGAACCGGCGATCAAGTGGGACGGGGAATGGCACATCACCCTGGAGGTCTTCCGGGATCTTGGCTTCGCCTTCTGCGCGGTGATGATCCTCATCTACATGCTCATGGTGGGCTGGTTCAAGGATTACACCGTGCCGCTCGTGGTGATGGCGGCCATCCCCTTTTCGCTGATCGGCATTCTCCCGGCCCACTGGGCCTTCGGCGCCTTCTTCACCGCCACCTCCATGATCGGCTTCATGGCCGGGGCCGGGATCGTGGTGCGCAACTCCATTATTCTCGTGGACTTCATCGAGCTGCGGATCAGCCACGGCCTGCCGCTTAAGGACGCGGTGGTGGAGGCCGGGGCCATCCGCTTCCGGCCCATGCTCCTCACCGCCCTGGCCGTGGTGGTCGGGGCCTCGGTGATCCTGGCCGACCCGATCTTCCAGGGGCTCGCCATC
>DASWIU010000049.1:0-9788 GCA_036397515.1 Desulfurivibrionaceae bacterium
CTATCAAGTAACCATTTGGGCATGCGTTATCCTTTAAAATATAACATTCCATGTCAGCCACATGCGGCAAAACCTAACGCATTGGATGCCTGGTTTTCCCTGATTGCGGGACTATACGGGGTGTTATGTGGAATACGGATAAACACATCGAGTTCTTATCCGCCCGCTGTTTTGCCGCAATTTCGGGAACAGCATATGCACTTCCCGCTAAACCGGAAAGCACGACTATCCAGAAACACTGGCGGTTACAATTCCATGCGCCTAACAGATTGTCAATGCTGAAAAAATACGAGTTGTCGTTATCAGGCTACTGCACACAATAGGACTGAAAAGATATGAGGGACAAATTCATTTGCGGTGTTGTGGTGGAGCTGAGGGGGATCGAACCCCTGGCCTACGCATTGCGAACGCATCGCTCTCCCAGCTGAGCTACAGCCCCATGCTTATTTTCATAAACCACGACAGCCCGGTTCGCCAACGGGCATCTTGCGGTGGGTGTTCGGAAGCGGCCGGGATTTCATTCATAATATTGACAAAACCGGCATACCGGGTCATTCTTACTTCATGAAAAACATCACCGAAACCACCCCTGCCCGATACCATGCCGGGTTCTTGCAATTTGACGTGCATCTGGGTGAGCCGGCGGCGAATCTCGCCGCAGTGCGGGCGGGTTTGACCCGGTTGGCTCCCAGCGGGCCGGGAATCATCGTCCTGCCCGAGCTGTGGAGCTGCGGCTTTGCCTACGAGCGGCTTTCGCATTTTGCCCTGCAGACCGTGGAGGTGCTGGACGAGCTGCAGCGGCTGGCCCGGCAGTACTCCATCCATCTGGCCGGTTCCCTGCCCGAGGAGGTGCTCACCGAGATCGGCTCCGCCATCCATAATACCCTGTATATTGTCGGGCCGGACGGGGTGGCCGGTTCGCTCCGCAAGCAGCAGCTCTTCGCCCCGATGGCCGAGGATCGATATTTCACTTCCGGGGACAATCCCCAGCCCATGGAAACCGGGCTTGGTCCGGTGGCCGGGCTGGTCTGTTACGACCTCCGTTTCCCCGAATTGGCCAAGGCCCAGACCGCCCGAGGCGCGGGGCTGCTGGTAGTGAGCGCCCAGTGGCCCGAGGCCCGGCGGGAGCAGTGGCGGACCCTGGCCATGGCGCGGGCCATTGAGAATCAGATCTTTGTCGTGGCCTGTAACCGTTGCGGGATAACGGGGAAAACCGAGTTCGGCGGCCATTCCCTGGTCATCGCTCCGGACGGCGCGGTGCTGGCCGAGGCTGGCGTCGAACCGGGCGAGGCCTGGGTCGGGATCGATCCGGCCCGAATGCAGGAATTGCGGCAGCGCTTCAACACCGTGGGGCCGGCGCCGCACCGTTTTTATGATCAGGACAAGATCATGGAGCTGGAGGAGCTGGCCGCGCTGACTGCCCGCTACCGGGCGGTGGGCCGCAAGGTGGTGTTCACCAACGGCTGTTTCGACATCCTGCATCAGGGGCATGTCACCTATCTGGAGCAGGCCCGGCGGGAGGGCGATTGCCTGGTGGTCGGGGTCAACAGCGACGCCTCGGTGCGAAGCCTGGGCAAGGGGGATGATCGGCCGGTGAACCACGAACAGAGCCGGGCCAGGATTCTCGCCGCCCTGGGCTGCGTGGATCATGTGGTGATCTTTGGTGAGGAAACGCCGCAGAGGCTGATCGCCACCCTGAAGCCCGAGGTGCTGGTCAAGGGCGGCGACTGGCCGGTGGAAAAGATTGTCGGCGCGCCGGAGGTGCTGGCTGCCGGCGGCCGGGTGCTTTCCATTCCCCTGGTGGAAAATTACTCCACCACCTCGTTGCTCAAGAAAATCCGCAAGAGTTAACCCCTTGTCCGGCAAGGGTTACCCCAATCTTCTCGGTGAAGGAGGGGTTTCTTTTCTCCCCCCGCCCCTTGCGGGAGGGGGTTAGGGGGTGGGGGAATTACCCCCGAGGCACCTCTGTCTGATAATCTCCAGCACCCCCTCCAGATTCTCAAAAACTTCGTTATTCCAGAATCTCAAGATGCTGAATCCGTTCATGACAAGACAGGCATCCCTTTGCTGATCCCTGTCCCCGTCCTCCGCATGCTGCCCCCCATCAAGCTCTATGACGATCCGTTTGTCAAAAGAGACGAAGTCAACGATATACCTTTCGATCGGCTGCTGACGGCGGAATTTCACGCCTTCCATCTGACTGTTCCGTAAATGCCGCCAGAGGCGGTGTTCCGCGTCCGTAAGATTATTACGCAGTTCACCTGCTCGGTCATGCAAGGGATGCTGTGGCTTCATAGCTGTTTCCCCCACCCCCGACCCCTCCCGCAAGGGGAGGGGAGATTGTTAGCCGGATAGTGTTTGGACATCCTCTAGCTCTGCGGGCAGAACAGCCTCTCAACATCTTCCGGCAGCTGCTCCGGCAAAACCCCTATCTCCCCGGCAAAGGCATCAAGCTCCTCCCTGGTGCAGTTGAGGCAGGAGTGCCGCAACCCGGCCCGCACCTCATCCGCCTCCTGGCGCAAAAAGCAGCGCAAGGCCTTGGCAATCTCCCGGCGTAGCGGTGCCTCTATTTCCATCCCCTGGCGGGTGCAGAACTTGCCCAGCCGCTCCCAGTTGAAGATGCACCGTTTCAACCCCCGAAAGATGCGGGCGTCGCGGTTTCCCGGGCTGAGATCCCGCAGCAGAATCTCCCGGTAGCGGGCCACCGCCTGTTGGCGCAGGCTCTCCACTTCCGCTTGGCTCAAGGTGAGTTGCGGCCCTGCCGGGTCTTCGCAGAGGTAATAGAGGGAGCCGTGGAAGGCGATTTCCGGGATCTCCCCGGAATGGCGGACAATGAGCAGCTCTTCCGCGAGCAAATTTTCTGTTTCGGTCATGGCCCCACCTGTAAGCGAATGGCGGAAAAAAAATCACGCCAAAAGGCGTTTGGATTTTCCGCAAGATATAGCTGCTTTTGCCAGCCGGCATACCACCTGTGGTTGCCGGTAAGCGAACCGGGCTCCGGCAGGCACGATCTGGACACCTTAAAAGCTCCTATCCTCTCAATCTGCAACGCATTTTTTGTTAAAGACAATGTGCCGGCCGACCGATGATTAAAGACAAACCGGGAACTCTTTTCCGCCCAAGGCGCCCGACGGCGCGGAGGCGGCGAACCGGCGACCCATAATAAAGGAGAACGGCGACATATGCAATTCCTACGCAAACAATGCCTTGGCTGGCCGACCCCTTCTTCCCTCCTGAAAATAATAATCCTGGCCCTGCTGGTTTTTCCGGTCCAGGCCCTGGCCTTCTGGCCCTTCAGCCCCAATAAGCCCCGCCCCCAGGCGGAGACCGTTGCCGCAGCGCCCACGGTAAGCGAAGCCGCGGCCCTGCACCGGGAGATAGAGGGCTTGGCCGACGAGCTGTTCCGCAATCTAGGGGATGCCGACGCGGAAAACAGTGATCTGGGCAAGAGCATCCTGGTCTGCACCTTTGTCGAGCTGAAAAAACTGACCCGCACCTCTTCCCTGGGCCGCTATGTGGCGGAGCAGCTGATGAACGAGATGCAGCAGCGTCATTACGAGGTGGTGGAGATTCGGAAAAGCCAGGCGGTCCTGCTTCAGGAAAAGCGCGGCGAGTTCGGGCTTTCCCGCAACCCGGCCGAGGTCAGCCAGAGCGTGGCCGCCGGAGCCATGCTCACCGGCACCTACACCCCCAGCAAGGACAGCATCATCATCAATGCCAGGATCATCGACAACCGGAGCGCCAAGCTCCTCTCCTCGGCCACGGCCATTATCCCGAGAAATCAACTGGCCGAGCAGCTGCTGGCGGATACCGCCTCCGTCCGGGAGGCAAAGCCGGAGCCGCTTTATCTGAAAAAATTGGAATTGTGATGAACTTGTTAAAAGGGAAAAAACCCGCATGTCCGTGACACAAAATTAAATGGTTACAGCAGCGAAGCGGCAACCGTTGTAATCGCGGGTTTTTGCGATTTCAACAATTGTGATGTGATACGCTATGCGCAGGGATGCAAAAATATAACTTTTCATGGAAAGAAAAGAGCACAACGGTTCAGGGAGGACAGGATGAAAAAGGGAAAGAGCAAAGCGATAGTCTGTTGCCTGGGGCTGGTTCTGTTTGCCAGCTCGGCGTGTGTAGCCGCCCAGCAGGACGCCGCCGGTAGCAGCGCCCCGCCGCCGGCGGAGGGAGCGCGCCGGGTGCCGACCGGATACAACGTCTATCAGTATATGCCGGACACCGCCTCGAAAATCCTGGCCACGGAGGTTCTCCTCTCGGAGATGTCCAAGGAAGTGGCCGGGAAGGTGTTCTATGAGATGCAGGAAGAGGGCGATAATTCCGCCGCCAAGATTGCGGTGGTCAATGCCGTGCCCCTTTCCGATTTTAAGCGGGATACCGAGTTCGGCCGGGTCATGGGCGAATACCTGCTTACCGATCTGGCGGACCGCGGCCTCAAGGTGATGGAGCTGCGCATGGGCAAGGATATCACCATCCTGCCCCAGACCGGGGAATTCATCCTGTCCCGGAACATCGGCGAGCTGGCCAACAGAGCCCCGGAACTCGAGTATGTGGTGATGACCACCTTTGCCAATACCCGCAAGACCCTTATCGTCCAAGGCCGTCTGGTGCGGCTTGTCGACGGGGCGGTTAAAACCTCCTGGCGCTACTCGCTGCCGCTCAACCGGGAATTGCTCGGCCTGTTCCAGTCGCCGGAAGCGCCCTATAAAATTGCCGTGAAGGGCATTGGCCGGTAAGAGGAGCACCGCGCATGAAAAGATCCGGAGCCGTGAAAAGCATCATTTTTCCGACCCAGGTGCTGCTTGTTTTGCTCTGCGCCTTGTGGGCGACCGGGGCCTGGGCCACGGAACAAGAGGTGGAGGGGCGGGGCTCGGCAGCCGAAGCCATGCTCAGCCCGAGAAATTACGCCTCGCTCCCCGGCCTGGTGGCCATGGTCGGCACGGACGCCATGGAGCGGCTGCACGGTTTTTTCGCGGCCGAGCCGGTGACCGTCGAGCCCTTTATCGTGCTCAATGAATTTTCCACCCGGCAGCGGGTTTCCCTGCTTGGCGCGACCCTGGCCGAGCAAATGGCGGTGATGCTCGGCAATGAGTCTCTCGCCGCGGCAACAGATGAGCATAAGCAGCGGGTTTCCGGGGTTCTCCAGGAAGTGAACGGTTATCTGCGGATTCATATCATCGCGGCCAATACCAGGGGCGAGCGCCGCTCCTATGTGGTGAATGTCGAGATGTCGGCCCCGATTTATCGGGCGCTCCATAGCTATGTCACTCTGCAGTAAGCGCTTGCGCAAACCGTGGAGTATCGGGTGAGGGTATGGCAGAAGAAAAAGCAGGCCTTGAAATAGACGACTGGCTGGACGATCTGGCGGAAGACAAGCCCGGCACTCCGGAGGATTCGGGCGAACTGGATCAGTCCGACATCGACTCCCTGCTGGGCGGCGGCACGGCGAGCAGTGGCGCGGTTTCGGACGATACCGGGGAACTGGACCAGTCCGATATTGACGCCCTGCTGGGAGGTGGCGGCACCGCGGCCGCGCCTGTTTCCGCGGCGGGCGGGGGAGGCGAAGGCTTTGCCGAGCTGGACCAATCTGATATCGATTCCCTGCTCGGCGGCGGAGGGCCAACGGTTGCGGCACCACCCGGGGGCGGCGATGATTTCGATCTGGACCAGTCGGATATTGATGGTCTTTTCACCAACGCCGGAGAGGAAAAGAGCCCGGGCGAACCAGCCATGTCCGAGGGTTTGGCCCTTCCCAGCAAGGATGATCTGGACAGCCTTTTTTCCGATATCGGCGGCGATGAGTTGGATCGGCCGGAAACGGTGAGTTTTGCCGAGGTGGCCCAGGACGGAGGCGGAAAAGCGGGGGCTGCCGCCCCGGGCGAAGATAATTTCGGGTTGCCGGATGATGGCGGGTTTGATGACGATGAGTTTGATTTCGGCGACCTGCCCGATATCCCCGATGAAGGAACAGATGCCGGCGGTACAGCACCGCAGGGAGGGATGGGCGAAGAGGATATTTTTGCCACCGCCTCTCCTGCCGCCGCTATGCCGGACTTTCTTGCGGAGGCTACTATGGATAACAGCCGGGAAAAGCCTTCTGCTTCGGGCACGGATCATCCCTTTGCCCCGCCGCCTAAAGCGGGGAAGAAAAAAGGCGTGGCTGTCGCGGTGTTGTGCCTTCTCCTGCTGGCGGGGGGCGGGGGGTATTTCTTCATGAAAAGCAATAAGAAGGGCGTGATGCCGGTGCCCGTGCCGCCGCCCGTCCAGGAAAAGGTTGTGGCCCCCGAAGCGCCGCCGGTTGTCGCGGAGCCCATGGCTCCGGCCAACGTGCCGCCGGTGGCCAACGAATCCCGCTGGCGCATGGCAAAACCCAACGAGGCTCTGCCCATCGAGCTTTCCGGCTCGGATGAAAACAACGATCCCCTGAAGTTTGAAATTGTGACCCCGCCCAAATTCGGCAGGCTTTCCGGCGATCTGCCCAAGATCACCTATCTGCCCAACAAGGATTTCCCCGGGGAAGACACCTTTGAATTCCTGGTTTCCGACGGGCAGGCGGCCAGCGCCCCGGCCAAGGTCGGGGTGATGGGGCCGGAGGAAGTCACGCCGGTGGTGGCGGAAGCGCCGGCGGAATGCCCGCCGGAAGAGCGGCCGGTGGTGGCGGCGAAGACCATGTATCTGAAAACCCTGAGCACCGTGCCGCTCACCATCCATTGGAAAAAGATCTGGGCTGCCGCCAACACGGAGCCCTTTGACGCCAAGGTGTCGGTGGAAATCCTCGGCGGTCCGCCCCGGCGCGGGGGGTTGCACCGTCTCGACCGCAACCGGCATCGCTATGAGCCGGACAGATATTTTGGCGGCAAGGAAGAGGTGCGGTATCGGTTCAAGGCCGCCGGGGTATACTCCAAGGCCGGAAAGCTGATCATCACGGTCAAGCGCAACGACAAGCCCCCGGTGCTGGTTCTGAGGCCGATGGCTGATTCGTACAAGGTGGGGGAAAGCGTGGTGCTTGACGCGGGGCTGACGAGGGATGATTCTCCCGGCGGCGTGCGGTATGGCTGGGCGCAAGTGGCTGGGCCGCCGGTACAGCTGGAGAAGCGCCACGGGGAAGGTTCGGCGGTTTCCTTTGTGGTGCCCTCTTCCTTTCGAGTGGAACAAAAAACAAGGATCATCATCCGGGTAACCGCCACGGACCCCGGCGGCCAGCAGGCAAGCAAAGAGATCGGCATCACCCCTGTTTCCCGGCGGCAATCCGCGCTGTGGGGGATTCCAGAATAGTTGTTCCTTGTCTCCCGATGACAAAAAAGCCCGCTTGCATAAAGCGGGCTTTTTTGTGGTCCATCCGGGAGGTTTCAGGAGAAGGTATTGACCCGGCGATTCAACCCGTCTAGGCCCGAATGCTTTAGCCGGGCATCCATCCCTTTGGATTCCCGCCTGCGCGGGAATGACGGTTTAGGTGGGACAATATTCCCCATTTGTCCTGCCGCGCCTCGCAGGCGGGGGCGGAAAAAGACGCGGGAACTGTCTGAGGGCGAAGCCCGAGTTTTTCCGCGTCCCGCCCTCGTCGAGAAGCAAGGGAAGCCCGCAGGGCCAGGACTGGCTGGGGTGCCTTTTTCTTGTTTCTTCTTTTGGGCACGCAAAAGAAGAAAGAGCGAACAGGGAAAAGATTCTCCCTCTTTTTTCCCCGGCATTCCCGGATGAATTTTTTCTGTAAGAATTTGTCGAGACCCGGGCCAATGGTGTATAGATTCTTATCGGGTAATATTCTGTCGTCCGGCGTTTGACCAGAGAGGAGGGGGATTGTGGACTGTCCAAAATGCGGCCATGTGCAAGTCGGCGAACAGGAATGCGAACGCTGCGGGGTAATTTTTGCCCGGCTCCAGAAAAAGGAGGGGGACAAGGGGCTGCCCAGTGAAGCCGAAATGGAGCCTCTCATCCCCCCCCAGAAGGCTTCCTCCGGGCTGGGGGGCTGGGTGTTTGCCTTGGCGGTGGGGCTGCTGGGAGGCTGGTATGTGTTCGCTCCTTCGCAACCGCAACCCGCGCCCGATGGTGGGCAACCGGCAGCCGTTTCTTCCCCGGAGTCGGCACCGGAGAGAAGCATTCAGCAGCCGATGTCCCGGCAAGGGGGGCCGGAGCAGCAGCAAGGCGCCGATGGCCTGGCCGGAAAACTGACCGCTGCTTTTCCGGCGGGAAATGCCCTGGAGCAGGCCCGCAATGCCACGGTTTTCATCAAGACTCCGTGGGGAAGCGGCTCCGGATTTTTTGTCACGGCCAATGGCTACATCGTCACCAACCGGCACGTGGTGGAAGTTGACGCCGCCCAGCGCAAAGCCCTGAAAGGCGAGGTGGACAAGATGGCCGCGGAGTTGGAGCGGGACCGGCGCAACAGGGAGGTGCTGGAAAGACAGCTTGCCTCCCTCCGGGATCCAGGGGTGCGGCGGCAGGTCGAAGAGTCCCTGGAGAGGGGACAGGAGGCGCGCGAGAGATACAGCGCCCTGCACCAGGAGAAAATCGCCCAGTTGCAGCGGATCGAGCGCTCCTCGTGGAGTGCGGACATCAAGGTGATCCTGATCGACGGCAGCGAATTAGCCGTGCAATCCCTGAAGATGAGCGACCGCGCCGACCTGGCCCTGCTCTCGGTGGATTGTTACAACGCCCCCTTTATCCGGCCGGTGACGGACAACCGCCATCTCGGCCAGGGCCGGAAGGTCTATTCCATCGGAAGCCCCATGGGACTCAGGCATACCGTGACCGGCGGGATCATCTCCGGCTACCGGGAACACAAGGGCAGGAAGTTCATCCAGACCGACGCCCCGATCAACCCCGGCAACAGCGGCGGGCCGCTGATCGACGAGCAGGGCGGGTTCATCGGCATCAACACCATGGTTCTCCGCGACGCTCAGGGCATCGGCTTTGCCGTGCCCTTTGAGGAAGTGAAGACCGAATTCGGCCAGTATCTGGGGGGGATGTGAGCGAGCCGGCCGACGGACGCCTCCGCTTTCTTTTGGGCGACAAAGCGGTGCGCGGGGTGCTGGTGCGGGGGACCGGGTTGGTCAAGGAGATGCGCGCCCGCCATGGGCTTGGCCTGCTGGAGACCCTGGTTTTGGGGCATGGCTGCCTGGCCGCGACCCTGCTGGCCACGACCTTGAAGGGGGACAAGGATCGGCTGGCCCTGCGGATCGAGTGTTCCGGCCCGATCAAGGGGCTGGTGGCGGAGGCCAACGCGGCGGGCGAGGTGCGTGGCTACCTGCGGCAGGTGCCGATCCCTTTGGAAAAGCCCCTGGAGTCCTTCGACCTCGCCCCGTTTTTCGGGGCGGGCTTTCTCTCGGTGAGCACTTATCTGGAAGGCGCGAGCCAGCCGTTTACCGGCACCATCATGCTGGAGCATGGCAACCTGGCCCTGGATCTCAGCCATTATTTCCAGACCTCGGAGCAGACCCCCACCGCCATAATGCTGAGCATCCAGTTTGACGGCGAGGGCTTGTCGGTGGGGGCGGGCGGCTTGCTATTGCAGGCCATGCCCGGAGTGGCGCCTGGTTTGATGGGGGAATTGGAGGAATGTTTGGCTGGCTTGCCTTCCCTGGGCCGGTATTTTGCCGAAGGGGGTGAGGCGGAGGGTTTGCTGGCCAAGGAGTTTGCTGCTTTTCAACCGGAGATCCTTACCACCACGCCGGTTGCCTTTGCCTGCCCCTGCTCCCGCGAAGAGATCTCAGCCCGGCTGCTCACCCTGCCGGAAAAAGACCTGGAGGAGCTGCGCAGCGGGCCTTTTCCCGTGGAGG
>DASWIU010000050.1:0-4596 GCA_036397515.1 Desulfurivibrionaceae bacterium
CGGAGAAACTTGGGCAGGCTTTTGCGGCGGGCATCGTGGGCCAGGTAGATGACGCCCTGGTCCGCCAGCAGGGCCCGGAAGATGTTCAACAGGGGGGCGAAAAACTCTTCCCGAAAGAGAATCTCCGCGCCGATGAGGGTATCGAAGCGCGGCAGGGTGGGCGGTTTCAGCCAGTCGAGCAGGCGGCATTCCACCCCTTTCAGCCCGGTGGCCGCGGCGCTGACCCGTTGAAAATCAAGGATATGGGGCTCGTAATCGGTGAGGGTCACCCGGTAGCCCGCCAGGGCGGCGGCAAGACCCGGCGCGCCGAGGCCGGCGCCGAGTTCGAGCAGGGTCTGGCCCTCCTTGGCCGGCGGGGTGGTGAGCATGAGATCCGCCAGGACCATGGCTGCTTCCCAGAGCTTTACCCAGAAGGGAAATTCTTCCACATTCTCGAAGGGATCCTTGCCGCCCAGGAGCGGCTCCAGGTCGGTGACTTGCAGCAGCTGGATTTCCTTGCCGCGCAACCGCAAGGGCGCGAAATCCACCTTGTAGTTTTTTCGGATTTCCCGGAGCCGGGCATACTGTTTTTCAGGAAGCTGTGCAGGGTCCATCTGGGGTCTCCAGGCGGCGAGGGACGCCGTTGATGCTATCGTTGCAGGAAAAGGGCGATAAAGACCAGGGCCGCCAGCAGGAAGCGGTAGTAGGCGAAGATGGCAAAGCTTCTGGCCCGGATGTATTGCATGATAAAGGCAATGAACAGGTAGCCGGAGATGGCGGCGGCCAGAAAGCCGGAGATATAGAGAATGGATTGCCCCTCCATCTGGCCATTTTTGATGATTGCCGGAATTTCATGCACCCCGGCCCCGAAGATGATCGGGGCGGAAAGCAGAAAGGAAAAGCGGATCGCGGCCTGCCGGGTGAGCCCCATGGCAAGGCCGCAGGTGATGGTGCTGCCGCTTCGCGATACGCCGGGGATGATGGCGCAGGCCTGGGAAAGGCCGATGAGCAGGGCATCAGTCAGGGTTGTTGCCTCAAAGCCGCGGGTGCGTTTGCCGGCGCGGTCCGCCAGGAGGAGGAGCAGCCCGGCCACGGCCAGGGCCGCAGCCACCATGGCCGGGTGCCTAAAATAAGTCTCTGCGGTTTTCCCCAGCAAAAGACCGGCTAAGGCTCCGGGGATGGTGGCGATGATGATGAAGAGGGTCATCTTGCGCAACCGGAGCGTTTCCGCCGGCTCTTGGTGGAGGCCGAGGACGGCTTTGCCCATCTGCAGGAAATCATCCCGAAAATAGGCGAGGATGGCCACGAGGGTGCCGAGATGCAGGGCCACGTCAAAGGCGAGGTCGGATTCCTGGGCGCCGAGAAAATAATGGGCCAGGGCCAGGTGGCCGGAGCTGGAGACAGGGAGAAATTCCGTGGCGCCTTGGATGATGCCGAAAATGATCGCTTCGATAATGTTCATGGTTCGGCACTATACGAAAGGGCAGGGAAAAAGTAAATACCGATGGGGCGGGGTGGGGCTGAATAAAAAAAAGCCCGGCCAGAGGCCGGGCTTTCAGGATGAACCTGTAAAGGTCATCCAGAGGGATTAGCAACCCTCAATAGCCTTTTTCTTTTTCTTGGCGGGAGCGATCTTGCCGTCTTTTACCATGACCTTGTCGCCAACCTTGGCGGTGCCTTCTACCGTGGATACGGTGCCGGCGCAATCTACGGTTACCTTGGTGCCCTCAACCGCGGTTACGGTGCAGTCGGCAGCGAAAGAAACCGCTGCGGTGCTTACTACGAATGCCATAGCCATTGCCAGGGAAATCATCTTCTTGCTCATGTTCATCTCCTCATAAATGTTATTTGGGAATGTCCTGTTATGCGAAACAGGAAAATAATGAATCATCGTTCAGTAAATATACGACAGGAACCCGGGATGTCAACCGCAAAGTTTCCCTTTTTAGGAGACGTTACGGAATAAAAGCAGGCCAAATGGTTCCGTAACGGCTCATTAGAGCGATCTTGCCGTTCAGCCGGCAAGATCGCTTTGCCGCGACGGCTTATTTCAAGACGGCGTTGAGGTCATTCACCAGGGTCTGATGGTCGACATAGCCGTCGTAGCGTTTGACCACATTGCCCTCCTTGTTCACCAAAAACGAGGTGGGAATGCCGAGGATGCCGCCGAAGGCCGCAGGGGTTTCCGAGTCGCTCAGCAGGACCGGGTAGTTGATCTCCATTTTCTGGGCGAACTTGTCAACCAAGCCCGCACCGCCCTGGTCGGTGGAGATGCCGATCACGGTGAAGCCCTTTGCTCCGTACTCCTTTTGGAGTTGAATGAGCGAGGGGATTTCCTTGCGGCAGGGCGGACACCAGGTGGCGAAAAAATTGATCAGCATGGCCTTGCCCTGGTAGCCGCTGGCCTTGACCATGGCGCCATCCTTCACCGAAGGCAGGGTGAAGTTCGGCATCTTGGTGGCCGCCTGGGCAGCACCGGCCGTCAGGCCGAAGAGGACAAGGGTGATGGTCAGCAGGCGGGCTTTTGCCGCCAGGGATTTCATGATCTGCATGTGTTTCTCCTGAATAGAGGTATGCCACCGGCACGGTCTGTAATCGTTTACCGAAATAGCGTCAATCTACCCTCTTTTTCAGGGAAACAAAAGGGGAAATATTGGGCCGACGGCTTCCGGAGCCCTCTGGAGGATATCCCTCAGTGAAGCCGTTCCCCGCGGGCGGAGATCACCACCTCCTGCACCGGGATGTCCTGGCCGGAGCGGGCAAGGGCCTGGGAAACAATATGGCGCATGTTGCCGCAGCAGGGCACCTCCATGATGGCCAGGGTGATGCTCTTGATCCCGGCTCCGGCAAAGATTTCCGTGAACCTCTGGATGGCGCTTTCCGCCTCGTCGAATTTCGGGCAGCCCAACAGGACGACCTTGCCGCTCAGGAGATCGCGGTGAAAGTCCGAATAGGCCACGGGCACGCAGTCGGCCGCGATCAGGAGATCGGCGCCTTTGAGAAAGGGCGCACTGGGCGGCACCAACCGGATCTGCACCGGCCAATGGCTCAGGGCGGAACCGGTGGCCGACCCAAGCTGGATCGGGACATTGGCCGCCTGGCAGGGGGTGGCCGGGGCAAAGGTCTGCAATCTCGCCGAGGGGCAGCCGGTGACGGGCGGGGTGGGGTGGGCCTGTGCCGCCTCTTTTTGGCTGAGCAGCTCTTCCACCGCCTCTTCGTCGAAATCCTCCGCCTCCCGTTCGATGATGCGCAGAGCTCCGGTGGGGCACTCGCCCAGGCAGGCGCCCAGGCCGTCGCAATATTTTTCCGCCAGCATCCGCGCCTTGCCGTCCACGATCCGCAGGGCTCCTTCCGCGCAGGAAGGAACGCACTGGCCGCAGCCGTTGCACAAGGAATCGTCTATCTCAATGATTTTTCTCATTATCTTCATGGTCGTGTCTCCGTAACTATCCGGCTTGATGCCGGAATTGGACTAAAAAATACAGCATGGAACTGTTCAGCCGCGCCGCTATCCCTTGAGCAGCACCCTGGCGGCCAGGGCGGCTCCCGCCTTGGTGAGGAAGGAGCGGTCGATGATCTTTTGCAGATGGTCCGGCGGACTGGTCACATCCTTTTGCTTTTCTTCCAGGTTGGTGATCAGGTCCGCATCGTAGAGCACCTTGAAATTCATGGTCTCCTCCGGCCTCGGCAGATGGTGGTGGCCGATGATGTCGCAGACCTCGTCGATGAGCGGCTGCGGCGCGCCCAGGGCGGTGAGAATCTCCCTGGCCACCGGCGGACCCTCAATATGCTGGTATTTGGGCGACGAGCTGTTGTACTTGCGTTCCGATTCCCGGATGCCGATGTCGTGGAGATAGGCGGTGATCTCCACGACCGCCGGGTTGCACTCCTCCTTGGCGGCGATATCCAAGGCGTGGCGGGCCACCCGGCCGGCATGGCCGATACGGCGGAAGTCGTCGCCGAAGTAGCGCTTCATCTCCACGGCCACCCGTTCCTTCAATAATTCCTGCTTCTTGGCCAGCAGCTCCGGAGGCAGGGAGCCCAAGCACTGCGCGGCATAGGGGCAGTAGGAGGCGCAGCCGAAGTCGTTGTTGGGGTTGAGCATCTTGGTGCCGCAGGTGCCACACTTACGGGCGGAGTCATCCTTGAAGAATTCGACGCTGTTGCCGCATTTCGGGCAGGTTGCCTCGAATACGGCGTTGGCGTCCCAGTAGCGGCTGTCCTGTCCGGGGCATTGCATGATCGCTGTCCTTTTGGTGTTCGATCCGTCAGCGACCAGCCCAGACGGAAGGCTGATCGCTGACAGCTAAAATCCCTTTATCCGAGAATGGCCTTCAGATCCTCGGCCGGGGTGGTTACCGGCTTGATGGCGAAGTTTTCCACCAGCACATTCAGCACGTTGGGGGTGATGAAGGCGGGCAGGGTGGGTCCGAGCCGGATGTTCTTGATCCCCAGGTTCAGCAGGGTCAGGAGGATGACCACCGCCTTCTGCTCGTACCAGGAGAGAACCAGGGAGAGCGGCAGGTCGTTGACCCCGCACTTAAAGGCCCCGGCCAGGGCCACGGCGATCTGGATCGCCGAGTAGGAGTCGTTGCACTGACCCACATCGAGCAAGCG
>DASWIU010000051.1:0-2540 GCA_036397515.1 Desulfurivibrionaceae bacterium
ATGCGCCTAAGGCGGCTTTTGTTTATTCCACCTGTATCGTGGGGATCATCGGCGACGACATGGCGGCGGTGTGCCACCGGGTTGCCGAGGAAAAAGGCATCCCGGTTTTGCCCGTGCAGTCGGAGGGGTTCAAGGGCAATAAGCGGGAGGGCTACAAGGCCGCCTGCAATGCCATGCGGCAGTTGGTGGGCATGGGCGACACCAGCACCGTCTCCAAATACAGCCTCAACATCCTGGGCGATTTCAACCTGGCCGGAGAGATCTGGCTGATCCGCGACTACTTCACCCGGATGGGCGTCGAGGTGGTGGCCAACATCACCGGAGATGGCCGGGTGGGGGACATCCAGCGGGCCCACGGGGCCGCGCTCAACGTGGTGCAATGCTCCGGCTCCACCATGGATCTGGCCCGGATGATGGAAGAGGACTACGGCATCCCCTCGCTGCGGGTTTCTTATTTCGGCGTCGAGGACATGGCCGAGTCGCTCTATGCGGTGGCCGCGTTTTTCAAGGACGAGGAGATGATGCGCCGCACCCAGGAGCTGGTCAAGGAGGAGCTTTCGCTGATCATGCCGGAACTCATGCGGTATCGCAAGGCCCTGACCGGCAAGCGGGCGGCCATCTATGTGGGCGGGGCGTTTAAGGCGTTTTCCCTGGTCAAGGCCTTCCGCACCATCGGCATGCAGGTGGTCATGGTCGGCTCCCAGACCGGAACCCCGGAGGATTATGCGGAGCTGGCCGAGATCACTGACCCCGGCACCATCATCGTGGATGATTCCAACCCCCTGGAGCTTTCCTCGTTTCTTAAGGAAAAGGAGGTGGACATCTTCGTGGGCGGGGTCAAGGAGCGGCCCATCGCCTATAAGCTGGGCGTCGCCTTCTGCGACCACAACCACGAGCGCAAGGAGATGCTGGCCGGGTTTGCCGGCATGCTCAACTTCGCCCGCGAGGTGTACGGCTCGGTGATGAGCCCGGTGTGGCGGTTTGTGCCCAGAAGGGAAAATTAGCCACGAAACCCACGAAAGAACACGAAATTTGTAACTACTCGATATCTCATTCGTCATTCCAGCTTAGCGGCGAAGCAGAGGTGGTGCTGTCAGGTAGTTACCAAAACTTTAGTGTCTTTCGTGGGTTTCGTGGCCAACAAAAAAGAGTGTGCAATATGGGCAAGATACTGCCGAATTATGTCTCCACCACCAATGCCTGCAAGCTGTGCAAGCCGCTGGGCGCCAGCCTCGCCTTTCGGGGCGTGGAAGGGGCGGTGCCCTTTCTCCACGGCTCCCAGGGGTGCGCCACCTACATGCGGCGCTACATCATCAGCCATTTCAACGAGCCCATCGACATCGCCTCCTCCTCGCTGGGGGAGAAGAACGCGGTTTACGGCGGCGGGGCGAACCTGAAGCTCGGGCTGAAAAACGTGACCGAAAAATACCACCCGGCCCTCATCGGCATTGCCACCACCTGTCTCACCGAAACCATCGGCGATGACGTGAAGATGCTGCTCTTTCAGTACCGCCAGGAGTTTATGCAGGATGGCGGGCCGTTGTTGGTGCATGTCTCAACCCCGAGCTATTCGGGCACCCACATGGAGGGGTTCCATGCGGCGGTGCGGGCCCTGGTGGAGCAGTTGACCGTGCCCTGTGATCGTCTGCAGCCGAACGGCACGGTGAACATCCTGCCCGGTTTTCTCTCGGCCGCCGATTTGCGGAGCCTCAAGGAGATCGTTGCCGATTGCGGCCTCACTGCCACCGTGCTCCCTGATTTTTCCGAAACTCTCGATGGCCCGGCCCTGCGGGACTATCCCCTGATTCCCAAGGGCGGGACGAAGATCAGCGATATCCGGGCGATGAGCGGGGCCAAGGCGACCGTGGAGTTCGGCCATACCCTGCCGGACCAGCTCTCCGGGGGCAAACATCTGGAAAAGACCTACGGGGTTCCCCTGCACCGGCTGGGGATGCCGGTGGGCATCCGGGAAACGGACCGGTTTTTCGAGGTTCTGCGCGAGCTTTCCGGCAACCCCACGCCGGATAAATACGCCATGGCAAGGGGCCGCTTGGTGGACAGCCTGGTGGACGGGCACAAGTACGTGTTCGGCAAAAGGGCCGTGGTCTACGGCGAAGAGGATCTGGTTATCGGCCTGACCTCTTTTCTTGCCGAGATCGGGGTGCAGCCGGTGCTCTGCGCCTCGGGCGGCACCAGCGGCACTTTTGTCAAGGCCATCGAGAAAGCGGTGGAAGGTTTTTCCGTGGAGATGCCCCGGATACACGAGGGCATGGATTTTTACGAGATCGGCGAATTGGCCGCGGAGCTGAAGCCGGATTTCTTCCTCGGCCACAGCAAGGGCTATGCCTTGGCCCGGGGCTTAAATATCCCGCTGATCCGCGTTGGTTTTCCCATCCACGACCGAGTCGGGGGCCAGCGGCTCCTGCATATCGGCTACCACGGGGCGCAGCAGCTTTTCGATCGGGTCGCCAATGCCATGATCATGGCCAAGCAGGACAGTTCCGAGGTCGGGTACAGCTATATGTGATGGGTTGGTGGCA